>MFKK01000024.1 GCA_001781035.1 Candidatus Jorgensenbacteria bacterium RIFCSPLOWO2_01_FULL_45_25b
TTTCCCAAGACATTGCCTTATAAACTCCCTGCCCACAAAACTTTCTGAACCCGTAATAACAATTTTCATGGTTTTTCCAATACTCGTTTCATTGATTGGATTGCCTCCTCAATTTCTTTTTCCGTTCGCGACCCAAAACTTAACCGCGCAAATCCCTCCCCTGCCACTCCAAAATCACTTCCCGGAAGTAGGGCAACTCCTCCTTCTTCAAACATGCGCCGTGAAAATTCCTTGCTTTTCATTCCCGTTCCTTCAATGTTCGGAAAGGCATAAAACGCTCCTTCCGGCTCCAAACAACGCACTCCGGGAATACTCCGAAGACCTTCAGTTATTGCTTTTCGCCGTTTGCGAAGCTCTTTCATTTTAGATTCAAAATATTCCTTTCCCAACCGAAGAGCCGCTACTCCTCCCCGTTGAGTAAATTCCGGTAGGCAGGAAATAATCGTCTGGAGCATTAGTCCCATCTTTTTTACAAGAATTTCCGGTCCGACCGCGTATCCAACGCGCCATCCGGACATATCATACGCTTTTGAGAAACTTGAGAGGAGTATGGTATATTCCTTGCACGCGTCATACACACTCGGAGAATAATGTTTTTTGTCATAAATAAGCTCCGCGTACGTCTCGTCGCTTAAAAGATATATTTCGTATTTTTTCGCGATACGCGCAAATTCTTTGCTTTCTTCTTCGGTCATCACCGCTCCCGTCGGGTTTGATGGAGAGTTTACAATAATAAGACGTGTTTTCTCCGTTATGCTCTTTTCCACGTCTTCGGGACTCATTCTCATTCCGTTTTCTTCTTTCAACCGAATAGGCACTCCTTTCATTCCCGTATATTTTATTACTGACTCATACGTGGAGAATCCTGGATCCGGATATATGATTTCATATCCCGGATCTGCCACGCATCTGATCGTAAAATCTATCACTGAATTCGCCGGAGTTATCAATATTTGATTGACGCTTGGCTCGTAAAGAAGAGAGGCGCGTATGCGCGCCGCGACTCCCTCACGAAGTTCTCGCAATCCCATGGAATCCGTATAATGCGTCTCTCCCCTATCCAACGATTGTTTCGCGGATTCAATAACGCTTGCGTCTGTTTGAAAGCTCGGATCACCTATTTCAAAATGGATTATTTTTCTTCCTTTCCGCTCGGCTTCTTTAATTTCCGACAAAAATTCAAACATCGGCTGTCCGGTCAGATTTTTGCTTACATTTGATAGCTCATTCATTGATTTTAATGCTTATAAGATATGTCTAAACAGACACCTGGTCAATGTCCAACAACACTCACATCATGCCTTCTACGCGTTTAGAAAGAATCTAACGCAACAGACTTTTCAGTCTTAATAAAATTTCCGAAAGGTTTTGTATGACAGAGGCCATATTAGTTATCGCGGAAGGAGCCATGGCTGATTTCTGCATCAAGATGCCATTCACTCCGTTTGGCGTCGCGGAACAGCCGGCACTGTTGCAAGCTTTCACGCGATAATCATACGTCCCAGAAACAGGAAAGTTGCTGTCGGTATACGTAGTGCCATTGGCGGGCGCAGAACCAATTTCTGACCAAGGACCCGCATCAACTTCGCTGTCAAAATTAGGACGAAATCTGCGCTCTATCTTAAATTCAGTTTCATCGCCAGAATTATCAACCCAACGAAGGCCAATGGATGAACCGTTGTTGCTTGTAAGATTGAAGTCGGATGGGGCAGCCGGAGGCATTACCACGCTTTGAGTCGTAGCGCTCGCGATGCTGCTTTGCGAAGAAACGTTCCCCGCGGCATCATAGGCGGCTACCGTGTAACTGTATGTGGTACTCGGCGATAAACCTGTGTCAGTGAAACTATTCGCGTATGAAAGGGGGGCAACGCTTGTTAGGTAAGAGCCGTCTCTGTAAATTTTATAACCGGAGACGCCAATATTGTCTGTTGAGGTTTGCCACTGAAGATAAATTTTCGTAGACGTGGTTGCAGACGCTCCAATGGACGCCGGCGCTTCAGGAGGCGTGGTGTCCGCTGGAGCAACAATGCTGAAAGAATTATTGCTCTCGTCAAAATTGCTATAGTACAAAGATGAAGGGTTATATATTCTTACTTTGTAATCGCTTCCAATATTAACGCTGGAAGAAACCGTCCAATTTAAACTCCCATTATTAGCCACGTTATATCCCAACATACCAGTATAATTTCCTGATTTGTACAGCTCAACATTCACCGTTGATACCGACGTACCTCCTGCCGTCCATGTGATAGTTTTTGTTTCGCCCGTTTTCCACTCTTCTCCTCCATTCGGAGAAGTAACGGTAAAAACTGGCGGTGTGATTGTGTTGCCGCTCACTGTTAAATACGTTACGGGGCCCCAACCAGACTCACGTCCGGTAGCATCTTTTACTTTTGCTTTTACCGCGAACGTGCCGGCGCTTGTCCAAGTTTTTGATGTTTGTGCCGTTGTGCCCCCAGTCACGGGCGGATTCATAAACGATGACCATTCAAACGTAGTGCCGTCACCCCAATCAAAAATTGGCTTCACTTCATCGCCGTCGGAGTCTTTATATACCTGTACCGAGTAACTGTAACTTGTTCCTGTGGAGGGCGTCGTCCCGCCCGAAATAATATAAAGAACTGAGGGCGCGGGGGGCGGACTGCCAACAGCAGTTGTTGTGGTTGAAGCTAGTGAAGCATATGCTGTATAGATTGTAATATTTCTTTGACCATTATCCGCATACCACGCGAATCCGCCATAACGATGATTGGGCTCGGCAGTAAAAGTGACAGTACCATTAGTACCATTGGTAATAGCTATAGCTCTCAAGCTTTCCAAATCCCAAACCTCTATAACTGATCCATTGGGACCCGATACCGTTACGGCAACGGAGCTTGTTGATGTAATATATTGCTGCCCTTCTGCCCCTTGCATAGAATATGAGGTAACAAATTTTCCCCCGTATTGTTGCGACCAACCAACTCCGGCTTGCGTAGAAAAGCCTAATCCTCCTCCCAACGCAATACCATTACTCGCAGGGCTCCATATTTTCAAAAATAAATCACTGACACCGCTCAAGTTTAATGCAGATCCGTACGCAACAGTTGGAGTAGTTTGAGTCGTTTCTTGTATTGTGTTTGAAATTATTGCCGGTTGAACCGGCGCAACATAAGGAGTCGTAGTAGTAGAACTTTCTTCAGACGTTGCGGGAGTTGAGGTGGCGATACCTATTGTAGTTGTTGCCGGTTGAATTGGAACAATGTTTTGAGAAGTCTTCGCAACCTTGTTTTGAAGTCCTGGCGCGCTTACCAATCCGGGAGGAATGATATTTGAAACACCGGCGCTTTCCGTTAAAAGCTCATTTATTTTCGCGATTGTTTTCGGTCCAACAATACCAATCGCCTCAATACCCTGTTTCTCCTGAAGTTTTTTAACCGCCAATTCCGTTTGCGGTCCGAAATAGCCAGTTACGAGTCCGCTCGGATAAATATCCGGAAACTTCTTTAAAAATTCCTGCAGTTTCTTTACCTCATCTCCGACCGCTCCCCGCTCAAGCGAACGAGTTATGCCTAATTCTGCTTTCACTTCGGCAACTTCTTCTTTTGTGGTCGTAAGTTGCGTTTGAAGTGAGACTACTTGTTTTTGCAATTCTTTTATCTGTGCCTGTAACTGTTGAACCAAGGCTTGTAAATCTGAAGTTTGATTAGCAGTTTGTGCTATGCCAATGGAAGGAATGACAAGAACGAGACAGAGAGTTATCACAATGAGAGATTTTTTTTGCATGATTTTATTATAACATTATAGACTTAACTCCACATGTTCCTGGTTTGGATTGATACTCACATCAACTATCACCGCGCCTTTTCTTCCCAATATGTTCCGTACCTTCTCTCTTGCCTCTGATATGTCCGTAATGGTTTCCGTGTCTATCCCATAGGCTTTCGCAACTTTCACAAAATCAGGAGCGGTATAGCCCGTTTCCGCGTTATTTCCATGAGCTCTGCCTTGAAATTCCTTTGTCGCGCCGATGATGATATTTCCATAACATTTGTTGTTCAAAATAAATATTTTTACGTCTATCTTGTTTCCCGCGATTGTCTGTAGCTCCTGAATGTTCATCTGAAAGCCGCCATCTCCTATCGTTGCTATCACCGGCGCGTTTGGATTCGCGATGCGCGCGCCGATTGCCGCGGGAAGCGCGTATCCCATCGGAGAATTGCCCCACGCGGAAAAGATGCGCTGACCTCTTTTTAATTTGTATGTCTGCATCACCCAAATAAGATTCGCTCCGGCCTCTGGTATAAACACCGCGTTTGCAGGAGCTTCCTCAAAAAGCATTGGAATAAAAAGATACGGGTCTACATATCCGTCACTGTGTTCCAACGACCCATGAATAACGTATTCTTTCGCTTTTAGTTCATTTAGTCGCCTTTTCCACCCTTCCCGCTCCATCTTTTTTCCGTTCGCGCATCGCATCATCATCGGAACAAATTCCTTGAGATCACAGCATATTTTTTTATGAGGATTTACAATCCCCTCCTCAAGTTCCGCGCGGTCTATGTCCACCGCTATCACTTCCGTTTGCACGGCGAATTTTTTTTCATGAATAATCGTTCTCGGCGTAAACCGCACTCCCAAACAAAGAAGAACGTCGCTTTCCTGCAGAGCCTTCACTGCTGACGCGTTTCCACTCTTTCCTATATTGCCAAGATACAAAGGAACATCCGCCGGAAACATATCCGCGGCGCTCCACGTTGTCACAACCGGCAGTTCTGTTTTTTTCACAAACTCATATATTTCTTTTTCTTTTTCCGCTATGCGCACTCCTCCGCCTATGAGAAGAAGTGGCCTTTCCGCCTTATATAATTTTTTCAACACTTCCTCCGTTTCTTTTTCCAGTTTTTCCTTATCTTCTTTCTCCTCTTCCGGCGGCACGTATCCCCGCAATGTTTCAGGATTTATCATTTCTCGCTGGACATTATATGGCAGATCAATAACAACCGGTCCTGGTCTTCCTGTTTTCGCGATGTGCACCGCCTTTTCAAACACATACCGCGCGTCTTCTCCCTTGTCCAAGAGTACCGCAAATTTTGTAATTGGTTTGAGGGCGCTTACCACGTCTGTTTCCTGGAATCCGCGCTGACGAACTCCACGTTCTCCTTTCACGTGAAACATTCCCACCTGCCCGGTAATAAAAAGACAGGGAATGGAATCGTAATACGCGCATCCTATCCCTGTTGTAAGATTGGTCGCTCCCGGCCCGCTTGTTACCATACCAACCCCAAACCCGCGTATTCGGGCATACGCGTCAACCATCATCGCGAGCGCCTGCTCGTGATTCGGGCAGATATAGTGAAGTTTCTTGCTTTCTCCCACCTCATCAATCATCTTCATGATTGCTCCCCCTTGAATAACCGGCACCGTGTCAATTCCAAGCTCCTCTATTTTTGACACAAGGTATCGCGCGACGGAAACTTCTTTTTTTGAATCTTCGCTGTTTTCCATGGTTTTCTTGCTTATTACCCTATCATGTTTTGTATACCTTCTTCCAGTTTTGTACTCGGCTTCCATCCCGTTGCTTGCTCTATTTTTTTCGTATCGGC
>MFKK01000025.1 GCA_001781035.1 Candidatus Jorgensenbacteria bacterium RIFCSPLOWO2_01_FULL_45_25b
TGTTTCAAAATTTGAATAAGCATCGCAAAAACAAAAAAGCGGGAAATAAACGCTTCCCGCTTTTTTTCATTTCCGCGTAACTATTATTTCTTTGTTCTCACAATCTGGTCAATAATTCCATACTCCTTCGCCTCAATCGCGGTAAGATAAAAATCCCTGTCGGTATCCCGCTCAATCCGATCTCTCTTCTGCCCCGTATGCTTCATCAAAATCTGATTAATTTTATCCTTAATTTTCACAATCTGCCGAGCCGTAATCTCAATCTCGCTCGCCTGTCCCTCGGCTCCCCCCATCACCTGATGCAACATAATCTCGGCATTAGGTAAAGCAAACCGCTTCCCCTTCTTGCCAGAAGCCAAAAGCACCGCTCCCATGGAAGCCGCCATGCCGACACAAATCGTGGAAACCGATGGCTGAACATACTGCATCGTGTCGTAAATCGCCATACCAGCCGTTACTGAACCGCCGGGAGAATTGACATAAAGCTGAATCTCCTTCTTCGGGTCTTCGTGCTCCAAAAACAAAAGCTGGGCAATCACGGTATTCGCGACCGCATCATTCACCACCCCTCCCAAAAAGATAATTCGCTCACGCAAAAGCCGGGAGTAAATGTCATACGCCCGCTCACCATAAGTAGACTTCTCAATAACGGTAGGTATTAAATTCATATACCCCACGATACAAGAATCGTGAAAAAAAATCAAAGAGCGTCTCGTGTACGCCCCAAAACCCTTCAACATACAACTCTCAACTAAAATCTGACCTGCTGAACAAGACTTACCGTAAAGCTTTCTTTAGCGCGGATGTTTTCGTCGCTCTCAACAACGATCTTATCCCCCGCCTTCAAATCCGAAAGAGCGAAGGGAGCTCGCGAAGGATCGCCGTTTTTCTGCGGTTTTGAGTAATCAACGAAAACATACTCGGTTGTCGCTGTAATATTCGCGCGCTTTGAAACAGTCTTTCGCGGGGAATTATCAAGATGCGGAAGATAATCCTCCGGATCATTGGCATCAAGCTGAATCGTCGCGCCCACAATTGCGCGAACCGTACCAGAAATCCGATGAATCTCCGCGACTGGGGGTGGATATGCCAAATCAAGCAATGCTTGATACTCCTCTCTCGCCTCCCGTCCTCCTATAGCCCGCCCAAAATACCCGCCAACACCCAAACCAACGATAAGCGAAACAACAACTGCCGGAAAAAGAGCTTTTAAGTTCATAAATAAATGATACTCCCTATGAACATAGTATACCATATAAAGAAAAGAAAAATCACGCTAAGCTTTCCATGCCAAAAAAATTGACCGCGAGACGCATTGAACATATAGTATAGTAAAGAAAAACAAATAATCTCGGCATCACAAAACATGGACAACATAACTCATCTTCTTACAAGAAACGTAGACACGGTAATAGAAAGGGAGCACTTAAAGAAAGCTCTTGAATCCGGCAAAAAACTCCGCATAAAACACGGCGTGGATCCCACAGGCGAACATATTCACATTGGTCGCGCCATCGTCCTTTGGAAACTAAAGGAATTCCAGGAACTAGGCCATAAAATCATATTAATCATCGGCGACTTCACCGCCCAAATTGGAGATCCTTCCGACAAACTTGAAAAACGCCCTTTTCTTACGAAAACGCAAATAAAACAAAATCTTGAAAACTATCTTCCCCAAATTGGAAAAATCCTAGACATCAAAAAAACTGAGGTTCGCTACAATAGCGAATGGCTCGGAAAACTAAACTTCCAAGAAATCTCCGAACTCGCGGATCATTTCACCCTCCAACAAATGATAGAACGAAACAACTTCAAAGAACGCTGGAACAAACATGAGCCAATAAGCGTACGAGAAACTCTCTATCCCCTGATGCAGGGCTATGATTCGGTCGCGATTAAAGCCGACATAGAGCTCGGTGGCACCGACCAGCTTTTCAATATGCTCGCGGGACGAAAAATCCAAGAACGCTATAATCAAAAACCTCAAGACATCATAACAACAAACATGCTCTCCGGCACAGACGGAAGAAAGATGTCTACAAGCTGGGGCAACATCATAAACACCACGGATAATCCAAACAATATGTTTGGCAAGGTCATGGCTTCAAACGACGACGTCATGATTGAATATTTCACTCTTACAACGGACTTGGACGAAGAAATAATTAAAAATTATAAAGAAGAACTTAAAAACGGCGCGAATCCTCGCGACATAAAAGAAATCTTGGCTTTGGAAATAACAACACGCTATCACGGAAAAATCGCGGCGGAAAAAGCGCGGGAAGAATTTATAAAAACTTTCCGCGACAAAGAAACACCCGAAAACATTCCCCCATTAAAACTTTCAACCCTAAACTTACAACTTATAAACTTGCTAATGGAGGCGGGAGTCCCATCCAAGGGCGAGGCACGCCGTCTTATTGAACAAAAAGGAGTTCAAATAAACGATAAAGTAAAAACCGACTCAATGGAAATCATAAACCTCAAACCGGGCGATGTCCTTCAAATCGGAAAACGAAGATTCTTCAGAATAAATTAAGTAATCTCTGTGCGGGTAGGGAAAATCTCACGCGCTCTCTTCGTTCGCTTTTAAAACCCTTCGGTTTTAATATTTCCGCCACGGGGAAACGGATGTTTCCCCGACCCCTTTCCAGTTCGATTCTCCCGTCATAAATCGAAATGGCCAGAATATAAAAATCCTGGTCATTTCAATTTTGTGCGGGTAGGGAGAATCGAACTCCCACTAGCTGATTGGCAACCAGCTGTTCTACCACTAAACTATACCCGCAACTGCCTATCAACTTAAATCATAACACGTGCACCCACGAGGAATCGAACCTCGATTTGAAGATCCGCAATCTTCTGTCCTATCCGTTGAACGATGGGTGCGTAAAAACTTTCAACTTTCAACTAAATTAAAATCCAAACCACTCCGAAACAATATCCAAAAGAGAAAGCTCATAATTAATCTTTTTCAGCTTTGTTGCAAGCGCATCCCTCACCTTGTCCCCCATCTCTGAATCAACAAGAATTCGCACAAAAGGATTCACCGTTACCTTTCTCTTTATCATCAAAATATCTAAATATCCTTCTCTCCGAATAAGCGCGAAACCCTCCAAATCTTTGTACTCGTAAAACGCGTGGCCCTCAATTCCGACTCCCCTATCATTTACGGTAAATTGAAAAATCTTCGGCTTCCGTTTACTGAAAAAAAACATCGTAGGCCCGGCAATCGCCAAAAATATAAAAAAGAAAAAGTTCTTTTGCCATAAAGAAAAAAGCATAAGCACGACAATAATGGTGCCGGCAATCCAATAAAACGAAACGTCTTTGTGGACATATTCAAATTCCGCCGCCCTCCACTCCAACGCCTCATTTTTTTTCTTTATTGTTTCCGCCATATGCGGTCCCACGGGGAATCGAACCCCGATTACCAGGATGAAAACCTAGCGTCCTAACCATTAGACGATGGGACCCCTTCTCACAAGTACAAGATTGAGTGTAGTTTTTCCTGCCGATATCTTCAAGTCTCAATAGTACCAGCTTTAAAAGAAGTATAAAATACAACCAATGGAACCTCTCGCCTCAAAAATACGCCCAAAAAATCTGGATGATATTGTCGGTCAAACTCATCTTATAAGAAAAGGAGCAAAATCAAATCCGCCCGGCCCGCTCCGCGTCGCGATTGAAAAAAAACACCTCTTTTCGTTTCTCCTCTGGGGTCCGCCAGGCGTCGGTAAAACAACCCTCGCCCGTATTTACGCGAAGGCGCTAAACGCCGATTATCATGAACTCTCGGCAGTTTCCGCGGGAAAAGAAGACATCCGAAATATCATCCAATCTGATGGAGGCCTCCTCGGTCCTCGTGTCCTTTTCTTAGATGAAATTCATCGCTTCAATAAAGCACAGCAGGATTATCTCCTACCCTTTGTTGAGTCCGGAAATCTCACTCTTATCGGAGCGACAACCGAAAATCCAAGCTTTGAAATTATCCCCGCCCTCCTCTCCCGTTGCCGCGTATTCGTCATGGAAGAACTTTCGGAAAACGACATGAAGAAAATCATAAAACGCGCGGGTTATGAAATCGGGAAAGACGCAATAGATTGGCTGATAGCCATGTCTTGTGGAGACGCGCGCATAGCGATTGCGACAATTGAAAACACCGCGGAGCTCTACAAACAAATCACTCTGGAAAATCTAAAAAATTCCTTCCAATCAAAGTTCCTGCGCTACGATAAAAAAGGAGAAGAACATTTCAATACCATCTCCGCCTTCATAAAAAGCATGCGCGCCTCCCAACCCGATGCGGCGGTTTATTACCTCGCCCGCATGATAGAAGCGGGAGAAGACCCGAAATTCATCGCGCGCCGCATGGTCATCTTCGCAAGCGAAGACATCGGAAACGCCCTTCCCACGGCGCTCGTTGTCGCGAACGCGGTATTTGAGGCGGTTGAAAAAATCGGCCTCCCCGAATGTGGCATCAATCTCGCGCACGGCGTCATATACCTCTCGCAAGCGCCAAAAAACAGAGCTGTGTACGACGCTTACAAATCAGCGATTGAAGATGCAAAAACATATGGAAATCTTCCCATCCCTCTCATCATCCGAAACGCTCCGACAAAACTGATGAAAAATCTTGGTTATGGCAAAAACTACGAAAAGTACACAAAAGAAAATCTCCTGCCGGAAAAACTGCGAAACAAAACATATCTGTGGGTAAATCCGAAAAAACCGCCTCAAAAATAAATACGTAGCGCGTGTCAGCTAAACGCGTTGCCAAACGTTTCAAAAAAAATTATCATAAAACAATGGGATTCGCGATTACGGTCATAATTTCACTCATAGTAGTATCAAGCTTCATCGGAGCGGGAATAAAAAATCTTACGACAAGATTGCCGGAAGAATCACGGCCTGTTGTTGAACAACAATTTGGATACCCATTCAAAAAAACTCCAATTCCTATCACTCCATCAACAATTGAAATAACCCCATCCCCCGTCATAAACACAATTCAAAATCAAATTCAACCCGCCACCGAAAAAAAAGAAGCTTTCCCGACAACTCCGACTCAAAACCAAACATCACAAAACCCTTCTCAAATATCCGGACCTCAAACAACTCAAACCCCAAATTCGGCACCAACACCAACACCAACTCCAACACCGATTCCAACGCCGATTCCAACTCCAACACCCGCTCCAACCCCCACACCACAAGCGCCCATCACGCCAACTCCAAGCGCCCCATCAACTATTAGCATTGGGAGCAGTGAAATCACAAGCCGTCTTATTCAGCTAAACAAGCCCTTTCTCACAAACAAAAGTATCACAGCCTCTTCTGACTCAACCTCCTACGTCGTGGAAAGCGGAAGCGGAAAGGTGCTCATAAGCGCTCCGCATAGCGCGAATCAGATTCGCGAAGGAAAAATAAAAGATGTGGACTATTGCACCGGAGCAATCGCCAAGCTTCTGAAAGAACAGACGGGAGCTCATCTCATCTACTTCCCCTATCAGGGAACCGATCCAAACTATTACGACGACGTTCCATACAAGCAAGCGCTTGGGAGCTATCTTGCGTTACATCCGGAAATCAATCTCGTGCTTGATATTCACGGAGCTGACCGCTCAAGAGCCTGGGACATAGACTTGGGCTTCATGAATGGGAAGTCTCTCTTCAAGTTCAAAGACCTGCCGACAGTTCTTGGAGAAATTTTTAAGGCAAATGGCATCGGAACAATTTCAAACAACTTCTTCGCGGCTGAATTTCAGCACACCGTGACTGGATTTGTTGCGGCAAGAAATAAAGACGCGATTCAAATAGAGATAAACCGGAACTATCGGTGCGATGAAGAAGGGAGAAGTTACAAGCTAGTGAATTCGCTCTATCAGATAATTGAAAAGTATAAGTAACTCCAGTATCATTTTTTCTACAACATGACATACGCATTCACGACAATAAAAACTGGTATCGTTCTTTTCCTTACAACAGTAAACGCGCTGTTTTCTCCAAACCTAACAAACCACGCGTACGCGATGAGCGACACGGTTGAGGTAAGAGAAACCGCGGAATGTGAACTCGGTGCCTCCGGAAGCAACTTTTTTGAACTTGATGCAGTAGGCGAACAAGATGTGATATTCCTAAATGGGAACGACCTGCTCTCAAACGTAAGAAGTTCGGAATTTTCCATATCCTATCTTTTTGAAACATATAACCAGTCTACAGGGCAACTCGAGAGCCGATTAAAAATATATCCAATATGTAACGGAGCGGAAACCTTCACGGAAGAACTTGAAAAAATCTGGGCAATAAGAGCGGAAACCGCGGGAGATGGAACCCTTCAAATAAACGCCTCGGACATAAGCGAGACGAACACGGCAAAAACATACGGAATAAGCCTTACGGAAGAAGAAAGAAAAACAATCATAACAACGCTCGTGCCAATCGGAAAACACATAGCGTTTAGAAGAGGGATTCCGACTCCTCCAGAACCCGATATTCATGAACTTGGAGAAGGCTTCTTCCGTTTTGACTACAAAATAACCGCGACGGGAAAAAATTCGCGAAATGAATACGAAACGGAAATAAGAAAATTCAGAGTATACGTTAGAAATCAAACCACTCTCAAAAACGAACTCAAGCAATTAAGTGAGGAAAGTAGAAGAAGAACAGAAGCAGAGGCAAAAAGAGTAGCGGACGAAACAATCTCATTAACATCCCAGGGAGGAGTATCGTATACATACCACCCATCTTCACCAATAGAAAGCGGTTTGTTTGGCGCGTTAAGTCAAGCAACGACAATCGTCCAGCCAAAAAGCGTCTGTCCGGAAGATACGAACGAAGACGGCGTAATAAACATCGTAGATCTCGTTCGCGTCGGTCGACGCTTCGGTGAACAGGGAGAAACGGGGTGGGTCTCGGAAGACATAAGGCAAGACGGGGAAATCAACATTATTGATCTTGTGATGGTAGGAAGAAGATTCGGAGAGTCCTGCCCGCAAGCTCAAGCTTCAGAAATACGAAGAAGCGTCTTTATGCGAAGTGACGAAATCCCAGGTCGTCTCACAAAATTAAACGATCCGTTCAACACAACCGGCAGAACAGACGCCCCCTCCGATTCAGCTTCGTACGTCGTGGAAAGCGGAAGCGGAAAGGTGCTCATAAGCGCTCCGCATAGTGCGAATCAGATTCGCGAAGGAAAAATAAAAGATGTGGACTATTGCACCGGAGCAATCGCCAAGCTTCTGAAAGAACAGACGGGAGCTCATCT
>MFKK01000026.1 GCA_001781035.1 Candidatus Jorgensenbacteria bacterium RIFCSPLOWO2_01_FULL_45_25b
CGGTCAGATAGTTAAATGATTTGACACGTACAAGGGTAATCAATAAATTGATTTTGTCCTCTTGTCAAAAAATTTTTCGGGCGGGTGGCGAGCGGGCAAAAAATGGAGGGGTTTTAGGGGAGGAAATTTTTTGCGCCCGAGACGATTTTCCGCTTTTGCTTTTGCCCGCCCCGGCAGCTGGCGGGGCGGGCAATTTTAGGAGTTTTCTACAAAATAGGTTCTAACTTCGTCGTAAAGATACGCAAAATCAAAAGCCGTTTCAACGACGGCTTTTTATTTCCTTACAGGAAACCCCGCCCGAGGGCTTGAAGCGCCTCGCAGTCTGCCCGAGGGCGGGGAGGAATGGGCATAACATATGCAATATGTTATGCTGTTAGCATGAGAGTTCGCCAGTTAAATCACAGCGTATACCAAACAGAATACCACCTTGTCTGGGGTACTCTTTATCGTCGTAAATTTCTGAAATATTATGTCAGGCAAGAATTGGTGAAAAAGCTGTACCAAATCCAAAAAAAATATCCAGGTTGGTATTTCACGAAGATAAACACTGGTGATGACCACGTCCATCTGTTGATGGAAATACCACCAAAATATTCTATTGCAAACGTAGTGTCTGCGATAAAATCACAGACCAGTGTTTATCTTCGTGAAAAGTTTAAATTCATTTCAGAAATTTACGACGGTAAAGGCGTTTGGGGCACTGGGTACTTTGTTTCTACCGTCGGGCTTAATGAGGAAAACATTAAAAAATACATCGAAAGGCAGAATGCTTTTGATCGTGGTTTTGATTTAACTGGTGAACTCGAATGAGATTAAAAGGAAACCCCGCTCCGACTGAAAGGAGGGCGGGGAGGACGTCATTATTTACTATTGACATTTATTTTATAATCTGCTATATTTTAACCAGCACACTGCACAACACAGGTCAATTAAACCCAAGGAAAGGAAGTGTCACATGGCTGATACGCCCGTGGCAGACAAGAAGAAGTCGGCAAAAAAGGCGCCGGCGAAAAAGCCGGCGAAGGCTGAGGACATGAAGGATATGGCAGAAGCGAATCTTGACTCTGCCGACACTGCCGAGGGGGCAGTGGTAGAAGCTAAGACCGCCAAGAAGCCGGTCAAGCAGGAGTCGGCAACCGTGGTTGCCACCAACAGCGGTGGTCACATGGATATCCCGCTGGACGTGGCTAGCAAGGGCAAGAAGGATGCCAACAGCCACGCGAAGGCGGGGCTGGAAGCTCCGCCTGACATCACGATCCCCGAAGGGAAGGTCGGAGAGTCTTCGCTGGAACAGGCTCGCCGTGTCCTTCAGGGGACGAAGGGCAAAGCCAATGCCATTCGGCAGTGGATGACGAAGACGGGCTTTCCGTTCGTCAAGGATGTGGATGACAGCGTCTCGGCTGAGGGCACGGAATTTCTTGAAATGCCCATCGAGGTGACCGTCACCGGAGACAACGGCGAGAAGGTTATCGTCATGAAGTCGGCTGGTCAGGTCAGGAATGAGTTTGCCGAGACGATTGACAGGCATCTGAACTGGCCGGAGGACGGCGTGGTCGGGAGGCTCATTCTGCGCGCGGCGCACTCGGCGAAGATTCTGTTTGAACTCTCGCAGGCCAAAAGCCTGCCCGAGCTTCACGGGGTTCTCGCCACCATCTACGAGGATGGCTATCTCGACGAGGCGCCGAACGGCCAGATCCGAGGTCCCGGTGGCAAGAACTACACTCTGACCACCGACAAGCGCTTCGGTGAACTGGGCAATGATGAGACGACGGCCAGAGAGGTTGCCGACCTCGTCATCACCCAGTCCGCGCGTTTCCGGACGGAGTTTTTCCGGGACGCCAAGGAGGTGGAACGCCGATTGACCGAAAAGAGCGAGATGTCCGTCGCAGATCTTTGCGGTGGACAGGTGGTCGGCAACGGCTTTTGCGCTCTGCGGATCACGGCGCACGCGGAGTACCGGGACGAAGGGATACTCCAAGTCCGACTGGACGGTGAGGGACGGATCTGGCCTATGGCCGGCAGCGGTCGACTTCAGGAAGGCGTTGCCGCTCTCCAGAATTCCAAGGCGTTCATAACCTTGGAATCTCTCGTCAAGGAAGATGGCAGTCTTGAAGAAAGGCCGCCACGCTTCAATTCCCGGGTTCGTCTCGGTGAAATGGAGTTCAAAAAGTGGCTCGGTCTTCGGATCAAGTTCTGGCACTGGATTCGCCAGGGCATTGGCGAAAGCCTCACTCAGCTGGAAAAGAAGGCCAGGATTGAGGAGACCAGGCAGGCCAAGGTCGTGCGCATCCAGGAGGTCAAGGATGCGTTGACTGACGACCAACCCCTCATCGATGAAGGGAAATGGCTCGCCGGGAACAACGGCGACACCATACTTGTCATCGAGGACTGGAGGGACAAGGACAGTGGTGCGCTATATCCACTGATCGTCGTCAGGGTCCGCAGGGAGACGGAAGACAAGGAGGAGAAGGCCCACTCCGTCGTCAGTATCGTGAACGCCTCGCCCGAGTGCGAGGAATTCTTCGATGGAGTGACGGGCAAGTACGCCGAAGGCGAGTGCTTCCGGGGGGTCAAAGATCCTCTGAGAAGGCTCCTCCGAGCGGCGTACGGGATGAAGTTCGGAAGCGGCGCTCGGAAGTAATTCTGGGCAACAAGACCTGTGGTGTGCAAACCAATGGCGGTGTGGATGTAGCTTGGGGCTACGTTCACACCGCCCCTTTTTTTATATGGATAATCACATTGAAATTTGTTTTTAAATATGTTAAATTAACCGTATATATTATAGAAACATATGAAAATAAATCTGTTAATCAAAAATTTCGTATTTGTTGTTTTAATTATATTTGTTATTGGAGCAATTTTCAGTTTTCTCTATTCACCCGCACAAGAAACGAATGAAGTTCCAGTATCACAACTGGTTTCAGATATTAATGGCGACAAGGTGAAGAGTATTATTGTTTCAGGAGATGTGCTTGATGTTACTTATGTTGACGAAACTGTTGCAACATCTATGAAAGAATCGGGCACAGGACTGACCGATTTTTTGATAAATCTTGGGGTTAATAAAGATAATTTGCAGAAAATTGAAATTTCAAGCCAGGCGGCAAAACAAGATATGTGGACTTGGCTGACGCCTCTTTTAATTTTTGGAATTCTACCATTGCTTGTTTTTGGATTCTTTTTTTGGACGATGATAAAACAGGCAAAATCGGGAGCCGTGCAGGTATTTGATTTTACAAAAGCAAAGGCAAGATTGTTTGGAGCTGAAGGGCACGGGAAAGAAAAAATAACGTTTAAAGATGTCGCAGGACTAAAAGAAGCAAAAGAAGAGCTGGTTGAAATTGTTGACTTCTTAAAATTCCCAAAAAAATATCTGGCGATGGGAGCTAAAATACCAAGAGGAGTTTTGCTGGTGGGATCAGCGGGAGTTGGAAAAACCTTGCTGGCAAGAGCGGTCGCAGGAGAAGCCAATGTGCCGTTTATGTCGGTTTCGGGCTCTGAATTCGTGGAAATGTTTGTCGGAGTTGGTTCGGCGCGCGTAAGGGATTTATTTGCAACAGCAAAAAAATCTGCTCCGTCAATAATTTTCATTGATGAATTAGATGCAATCGGCAGGCACAGAGGAGCTGGAATCGGCGGAGGACACGACGAAAGAGAGCAAACGTTAAACCAGATTCTAGTGGAAATGGACGGGTTTGAAAAAGAAACGGGAGTTATAATTTTAGCTGCTACAAACAGACCCGATATTTTAGATCCTGCGCTTTTAAGACCGGGAAGATTTGACAGGAAGATCGTTTTAGATCCGCCAGACGTCCATGATAGAGAAGAAATTTTGAAAATTCACTCGAAAGATAAGCCGCTGGGGAATAATATTGATTTTAAGGAAACCGCTGAAAGAACCCCCGGATTTTCTGGGGCCGACTTAGCAAATGTAGCGAATGAAGCGGCCTTGCTTGCAGCCCGTCAGAATAAGACACAAGTTGATCAAAAAGAATTCCTGGAAGCAATTGAAAAAGTTTTATTGGGTCCTGAAAGGAAATCGCACATTTTATCAAAAAAAGAAAAAGAAATTGCAGCTTATCACGAGGCCGGACACGCCTTGGTTTCAACATTTATGCCAGATACTGAGCCCGTAAGAAAAATATCAATTATTGCCAGGGGAATGGCTGCCGGCTATACATTGCAAGTGCCATCCGAGGAAAGAAAAATGCGAACAAAGACAGGGTTTACGTCAGAGATTTCTACTCTTCTTGGAGGCTATTGCGCTGAAAAAATAAAATTTGGCGAGATGACAACTGGCGCCTCAAATGATTTGGGAAGAGCTTCGGAGATGGCAAGAAAGTTAGTGAAGGAGTATGGGATGTCTTCATTAGGACCAATTTCTTTTGGTGAAAAAGAAGAGATGGTATTTTTGGGAAAAGAGATTTCCACGCAAAGAAATTATTCTGAAAAAATTGCAGAAAGAATTGATGAAGAGGTTGATATGATTATAAAAGAGGCGCAGAGAAAAGCAGAAGTGCTCTTAATAAAACACAGAAACCTTTTGGAAAAAGTTGCAAAAGACTTAATTGAGAAGGAAACAATCGAAAGGGCAGAATTCGAGAAATTGATGGGAATCAAGAATAATAAAAAATAATTTAGTACCGTAGACCAGTCCACGGTACTATGGGCCTGTAGCTCAGTGGTAGAGCAAGATCCTTATAAGGTCGAGGTCGAAGGTCCGATCCCTTCCAGGCCCACAAAATTGAAAATACGGGCGGTTAGCTCAATTTGGTAGAGCGCGAAATTGACGTTTTCGATGTTATAGGTTCGAGTCCTATACCGCCCACAAGTTTAATGCCCATAATCTTGTCATGTTAAATAAACAGCAAATTATAGAAGAAATAAAACGCACCGCAAAAGAAAATGGCGGTAAGCCTTTGGGTGCGACTAATTTTGAAAAAGAAACAGGTATTAGACCCTACGATTGGTATAAATATTGGACTAGATTCAGCAACGCCCTAAAAGAAGCTGGTTTTGCCCCAAATAGGGGTGCTTTGGAAATTCTATATTCTCACGACTTTCTTATTGAAAAAGTAATCGAAATAATGCGTAAATTAAAAAAGTTTCCGACCTACCACGAATTATTTTTTGAGAAAAATCAAAACAAAGATTTTCCATTTCGTTCAATTATAAAACGACTTGGTTTAAAACAAGAGCGTATAAAATCGATAATAGAATATTCCAAAACCGAAGATTACAAAGATATTATTGAATTATGTGAGCCTCTCCTAGAAGAAGATAAACAAAACTTCTTAGCTGACGCATCTACTCAAAATTTAGGCGAGGTATATCTTTTTAAATCAGGTAAGTACTATAAAATTGGGAAAACAAATGATACTGTAAGACGTGGAAGTGAATTAAAAATTCAATTGCCTGAAAATCTAGACTTAATCCACTCAATTAAAACTGACGACCCGAGTGGTGTTGAGACGTATTGGCACAAAAGATTTGAGGACAAAAGAATGAACGGCGAATGGTTTGACTTAAATTCCTCGGATATAAAATCTTTTAAACGCTGGCGAAAAATATATTAAAACTTAAATGGATTTAAAGATAATTTATGAAGACAAGGACGTTCTGGTCGTAGATAAACCGGCAGGGATTGTGGTATTCCCGGAGGGAGAAAGCTTAAAAAGCGGAGAGAAAACTTTAATAGATTATCTAATAGAGAAATATCCCAAGCTCGTG
>MFKK01000027.1:0-20343 GCA_001781035.1 Candidatus Jorgensenbacteria bacterium RIFCSPLOWO2_01_FULL_45_25b
GATTCGGACGGCCTCAACGTCAACAACGATACGCGCGACAATCGGAACTCCAATTTGGGGGTGTGCCCTGCCCGGAAGTCTCATTGATGTAACCCAAGAGAGCCTCTTTTTTGAAGAGGCTCTCTTAATAAGGTCTTACTCGCGGACAGATCGCATCCAGCCACCCAGCATTCTTCCAATTTCTTGGAGATGATTTTGGCAGACGATATAGCGTTTATCACTCAGAATCTTGAGATCAGCCGAAAGCCGAATGAATACTTTAAGCAGGTCGAGTTTATTGCTTACTCCTTCGAGAATCTGCAACTTTTTACTCTTTTCGGTTTGAGCGGCTATCATTACTCCCTCTAAAACATCGACGATGTAGAATTCGCAACGCTGACCGAGGGTGTAGCGGTCTTTTTTCGGAAAATCAAGTTCAAAGACATAAAACTCGCGCATAAAGTCGTATGTCTTCTTGAAGATCGGAATGTCCATGCTAAACTGTCCACTTAATTTATGAGGGTCGTTAATCATATGTTTGATTCAATAATTAATCTTGAGAACCTATTCTCCTCGTGGAAGGAATTTCACATCGGCAAAAAGGACAAAGAAGATGTCTTGCTGTTTGAGCACAAACTCGAAGACAACATTTGGAAGCTACACGAATCGTTACGCGATAAAACATACTCCCACTTACCCTACGAATCTTTTTTCGTACACGATCCCAAGGTGCGCCATATTCATAAGGCTTCGGTAAGAGATCGCGTGTTGCACCACGCCGTCGTAAAAGTTCTTAACCCTATTTTCGAATCGACATTCATTCACGATTCCTATTCATGCCGGATTAACAAGGGTGCTCATCGAGGCGTTCAGCGGTTTATCTCGTATGCACGGCGGGAGAGCGAGAACTATACGCAACCCTGTTGGGTGTTGAAGTGCGATGTCAAAAAGTTTTTTGCGAGCGTGGATCATGGGGTACTTCTCGAAATTCTGTTTCGCCGCATCCAAGACGGTGACACCCGATGGCTGCTTAAGGAAATTATCTCAAGCTTCCAATCAGAATTAAGCCGAGACCCGAGTAAACCAAAGGGGTTGCCTATCGGCAATCTCACTTCTCAGCTTTTTGCTAATGTGTATCTCAATGAGCTCGACCAGTTTATGAAGCATACCCTCAAAGAGCGTTATTATGTTCGTTACGCCGATGATTTTGTTATGCTTCATGCTCAACGAGATCATTGTTTAAAATTGGTAAAACCGATAGGCAGTTTTTTATCTGATCAGCTCAAACTCGACCTTCACCCCCGCAAGATACTTTTGAGAAAGTTTTCTCAGGGTGTTGATTTTCTTGGGTATAATTGTTTTCCACACGTCGTTATTCCAAGGCTGAAAACCGAACAGAGAATTTTCAAAAAGTTGAAGGAAAAAGCAAAACTTGTAAAAGAGGGGCTGCTGCCGTTCGACTATTTTCACCAAGCGGTGCAATCTTATTTGGGTGTTTTAAGTCATGGCAGCACATTTCGTTTGCAAGAAGATTTGAAGAATCAAATTTTCTTTTGGCTAAATTAATCTGACTCACCGAATAAAAGAAAACTCCCCGCAGAATTCTTTGGCAAAGCCGAACAAAGAATCTCCTGTGGGGAGTTTTCTTGGACGGATTTGCGACCATACCTTTTTCAAGGGTTAGGTCTTATTCAGTTGTCAACAATCATTCTACCAGAAAATTGAGGAATGTGGAGCAATTTGAGGGGCTTTAGTTGCCTACAGGTTATCAACTTCGACCACTCTGGACGCCCTCGCGAGGTTGCGTCATCCCTTGTAGTATGACCAACCAAATTAAGGGGTCGGCAGGAGCGGCGACCTCAACCAATCCACCGCTGCCAGTAAAGGTCGCCTACTGTCTGTATGCAAGAAAGAGTACAGAAAGCGAGGAACAGCAAGTCCTTTCCATAGACAGCCAAATCAAGGAGATGATCAAGATCGCCGAACGGGACGGGCTTGAGATTGCGGAGATCAGAAAAGAGAGTCATTCGGCGAAAGCGACGGGCCAGAGGGAAGTTTTCAATGAACTCCTCAGGGATATTCGCTCGGGCAAATTTAGCGGCATCCTCACATGGGCACCTGATCGATTAAGTAGAAACGCAGGCGACCTCGGTTCGCTCGTGGATCTCATGGATCAAAAGGCTCTCATAGAAATTCGCACCTTCAGCCAGAAATTCTCGAACAACCCGAGCGAGAAATTCATGCTGATGATCCTGTGCTCGACTGCGAAACTCGAGAATGACAACAAATCCGAAAACGTGAAGCGAGGGTTGCGGACGCGGTGCGAACAGGGATTGCGCCCATCGATGGCTCCGACCGGATATCTCAATGAAAAGCGGAAAGACAAACCATGCGAGGTGATCGTTGATCCGGTGCGTGCTCCTATTGTTAGGCAAATATTCGAGAAGGTAGCGAACGAGCAATGGTCGGGGAGAAGAATTCATCACTGGCTGCGGCACGAGGCGAAGTTCAAGACTACCGCTGGTAAACATCTCTCGGTATCGAATATCTTTATGATCCTCAAAAAGACCTTCTATTATGGAGTCTTTGAATATCCGGTCGGAAGCGGCAACTGGTACACCGGACAGCATACGCCAATTATCACGAAAGAATTATATGATCAGGCGCAAACACAACTCGTCCGGAGCGAGATCAATAAAAACAATGATAAGGAGTTCGCCTTTACGAAGCTGATCTCCTGCGGTCTCTGCGGGTCGGGCATCACGGCCTGTGAGAAGTTCAAGTACCAGCAGAATGGGAATACCCATCGTTACGTCTACTATGGATGCACAAAAGCCAAAGATCCTGAGTGCAAGGGCGGGTATATCAAAGAGGAAGATATCATTGAGCAGATTACGAGAATTCTCGATACGCTCGATATTAACGAGCTGGGGGTCAAGGAAAAATTCAAGGACGAGATATCGCGATACAACAAGTTCCGGAGGATCGCCTTGGGCAAGAGCAAGGAGAAGCATGCTGAGGGCGAGGAGTTCGACGCCAAGTCCTATGCTGTGTATCTCCTGACTGAAGGATCGATTATAGAAAAGCGAGAGCTGCTGTCGAATCTCAAGAGCAGACTAATACTCAAGGACAAGCTGATCACGCTTTGGCCGGAAGGAGAATAATTGGAGCAAAGAATACAAAAATATCGCTGCAAAAACTTGCAGCGATATTTTTTGTGTCCAAGCTCCTCGACAACCCTGGTCGCCCAGGGAGGGCGAGAACCATGGTCATCCAGAACCTCGCACAGTGTTGTGCTCCCGAGAGGAATCGAACCTCTATCGCAAGATCCGCAATCTTGCATTCTATCCGTTGAACTACGGGAGCTTTCTTGAAACGCTCCTCAATCTAGCACACAAAAGCGCGGCCGTGAATATCATAGTCTTCCGCGAGTCTTCCGCGTCAATTCTGCAAAGTTCTGCTTCTAACCCGCATGAACTATTTAGAAGCCAAGGTAATGTACGAGGATTTCGGACAAGGTCGGCTCCTGATATTCTTCCCGTAGATAGCGCAAAAGATATTTTTGCAAAGCCAGCGGGTCGACACCCTCAAGATTCACTCGAATGTGCGGAACGAGAAATTTACCGGTCGGTACGGTGAGTGTCGGCTCCGGCGCGTCTTCATCAATCCAAAATGTTTTGAGTGATGAATATGGGTAGAGGTCGTTTTTAATACGAATGCCCCGACTGGAAACGCCTACGCGTATAATTTGCGGTGGCCGAGAAGAAAGGAGCATGAGCGTGAAGACGCCGACCAAGATCACAATAGCAAGCAGGATGTTGTCGAAAAACACGGCCGTGAGCGCAACCGCGCCAGCCAAAATACCCATGGCCCAAAACCATTCGCGATTTCGCTCACGATGCTCGTATTCAGTTGTGTCCCACTCAAAAGCGTTGTCCATCCTGTAGTGAAAAATGGCGTTACTATTCTATGGCGAAGTAGTAAGTCACTCTATTTTATTTTGATAATGCTTATTAATTTAATCATATTTCTCGATTTTTGTGTCTTGCGCAACGCCATTTTCCCCCATGGGATTTACCTATTTCTATTTGGTTTAAGGAACCATAACCATCTCCTTATTTCTTGATTCAAGCCAGTAATGTAACTCATAGCTCGTGCCCCGCTCAAGCGGTACATATGTATATACCAATGGTGGCGTGCCGTTTGGATCTTGGCTCGGGTCCTGACCTAGTTTGCTAATATATTTTCCATTTTCAAGTGCGGGAGTCAGGTAATCTTCCGGTCCGCCAATATAAATGGTAGGATCGCCGGCAATCGTTGGGTATCTGTTGTAATCG
Organism: Candidatus Jorgensenbacteria bacterium RIFCSPLOWO2_01_FULL_45_25b; assembly: GCA_001781035.1. Classification (GTDB taxonomy): domain Bacteria; phylum Patescibacteriota; class Minisyncoccia; order UBA6257; family GWB1-50-10; genus 01-FULL-45-25b. Next base: position 4,317 of record MFKK01000027.1, read on the forward strand.
ACGTAATACAATCCAAGCGCATTTTGAATTTCGTGCACATTTTTCTCTCTTTGTGCATCTCTGCTTCTGGTGTGTACTATGGAAAGAGAAAAGAATACAACAAGAGCAAGAATGCCGATGATGGCAACAACGACCAGTAGTTCAACAATAGTAAACCCCGTGCTGAAACTCTGCACTGTATTTTTGTGCCAGCGAAGTAATCTCACGATATCATTGTAGCACCATGTCGGCGCTATGCGCACGCCTATCGGTGGATATTCCCTCCATTCGTGCTACAATCGTAACACTAAAAACATAAGTACCCAAAGTCACCGTTGTTTCCAGGGAACTTTTCTGGTAGACTGGACGAGTGGAGGAGTATACAAGAAATCCAAATACATTCTGTAAGATTTGCAAAACTGCGATTTATAGAAGACCATGCGAATTGGAACGAAGCAGGGGAAGTGTTTATTGCAATTCTGCATGCTACGGAAAGGCCAGTAGAAAAGAAACTCCCTGCATTGTCTGTCAGCAGCCTATTTTGGCAAGCAAGAACAAGAAAACGTGCAGCAGAGCTTGTGCAAACGTAAATCGAACTGGGATTATATATAGAACCGGTGCTCGTAAAGATAAGGTAAAAACACAACGCGCTCTAAAAATGCGGTTACTAGAAGCAAGAGGCAAGACCTGTGAGCGATGTGGCTACACCAAGGTAGAAATCTTGCATGTGCATCACAAGAACAGAAATCATAATGACAACTCCTTGCAAAACCTTGAACTTATTTGTCCGAATTGCCATTACGAAGAACATTACTTAGAGAAGAATTGGTTGAGAATTACGAGTTGATTCAAGGAAGGGTGCTCCGAATGGTAAGGAACTAGTCTTGAAAACTAGCGCCCGAAAGGGCTTGTGGGTTCGAGTCCCACCCCTTCCGCAGAAAGAACAATGAAGGTGTTTGCAAAATAAATCACAATATCCCGTTGTGGTATGATAATTAGCACATGATATCGAAACAACATTTGTTATTGGTCGCGTTAAACGCTCTTGTTCTTATTATTTTTGGAACTATCTTTTTTGCGCGAGCAAATTATGAATTTCTTGGTTACATAGGAGTAATCATTTTGGTAGGTATATTAATTGCAATCAGTCTAAAAAAAGTAGCGTATCCAATAGGGCTTTTGTACGGACTTTCGCTGTGGGGGCTGATGCATCTAGCGGGTGGAGGGATACGTTTTGCCGACGGTTCGATTTTATATCACCAAATTCTTATTCCGCTATCTGATACATACGGTATTTTTAGATATGATCAACTTGTGCATATTGTTGGTTTCGGTTTCGCAACCTGGGCAATGTATCAGCTCATTGGGTCATATCTTAATGTAAAAAAGGGTACGGGCTTATTCATTGTGGTGGTAATGGCTGGCCTAGGAGTCGGGGCATTGAACGAAATGATTGAGTTCCTTGCAACTGTCTTTGTGGCAAATACTAATGTTGGAGGTTATACGAATACCTCACTCGACCTGTTTGCGGATGCACTGGGAGCACTTATTGCCACCATTTTTATTTTTAGAAAAAAGTAAAAATTAGAAATGATGGAACAATTTGAACCAGGAGAATCAGAAGAAATAAAATCCGTTATTAAGAAATCTCAAACGGTTTTTTCCACCACTCTTACTCCCAAAGATGTTGAAGGGGTTGGCTTTTAAGATACAGTCGAACTTTGTATAATACACACCGCAGTAAAGAGAAAAACTAACCCTTGCTTTTTGGGGACGGTTCTGGCAAGTTTACAGCTAGAATACGCTCGATGTCTCGAGTGTGCAGGAGGTTCTTGTGCCGAAGACCAGGCGATCCAAGCAAGAGAAAAAGCAAACACTGCGGATCTTTCAGGTTCGCACCGACCCGGCCGCCGTTCGGGCCATCGCAGAGCTTGACCAGGAACTTCGCCAGAAGGTTGAGCGTCGTCAGAGAGCGCGTGATCGCAAGACAGGCTGTGGCGCGATCTCGGACGGCTTCAATATCGAGGAAGACTTCATCATGGACTAATCTTCCGAAACAAGGAAGATAGAATGCGAGGAGCGATGAGTAACATAGCCGAGTTTGTGATCGAGAGTTCCCGATGTTCGCATTGTCCCAAAAAAGCACACGCAATACTTCGAGTACGGGTATCCGAAGAGTGGGTGCAAACGGGCGAGTTCATGCTTGGTGCACGTTCCTCGGGGCACACATTTACTCACCAGACGATCTACTGCGATCTCTGTGGTACGCAGTGCACTGTGTTCCCGACAGCTTGTCGCGAAGCAGCAGAGGCAGAGCTCAAGCAGAAGAAGGAAGCGGAGCAAGAGAAGCGTCTGAAGGCGGAGGAGAGAAGAAGACAGCGCCGTTGGCGAATGGGTCTCTAGGGTATCACACAGCCAGAGGGGTAACGGCACAGTGTCCGTCACCCCTCTTTTTTATTACCCAATTTACGCAGGCTGATTATACGTTGCTAAATAAGGCTATTATAGCCCATTGACATCTGCTTTCTGTCGTGTATACTACCCCTACGTGTAAGTGTTTCTCGCAGTTTCAAGTAGCCACAGCGAAAGTGAGGCGAAGAAGCAAAGAGAAGGTCGCCTTCACGTTTTAGTAAAAGAAATCGTTCTATGGCTAAGAAATTGTTCGTTGGTGGGTTGCCGTACTCAACGACTGATGACGAACTTCGAGACGCGTTCTCGAAGGCCGGCACAGTCACGTCCGCAACTATCATCATGGATAAAATGATGGGCCGCTCAAAAGGTTTTGGTTTCGTTGAAATGGAAAACGACGCCGAAGCTGAAGCTGCCATCACCATGTGGAACGGTCAGGACTTCAGTGGCCGCAAATTGACGGTCAACGAAGCTCGTCCGCTCGAGCCCCGCGCTCCTCGCAATTAATCACTGCGACCGCAAACAAAAGTCCTCTCCTTCGGGGGAGGATTTTTGTTTTAAGGGGTAGTAACAGGTATATGCAAAAAATTTGAAACATTCATCTTTTGTCCGGCCGGACATAAAATGGAACGGGGGTGTTATTGCTATTATTGATACTTGCGTTAACCCCCGCCACTTGCTTTGACTGACTTGTCTAGAAATTGATGCAGCGGTATACTCATTATTTATGACTGAACATGTTGTTCTTGTAACCGAAAAAGACGAAGTTCTCGGCGTTTTGCCAAAGTTTGAGGCGCACGGCATTATTACACCGCTGCATCGAGCTTTTTCACTTTTCATTTTCAACAGTAATGGCGAACTCTTGCTTCAACAGCGCGCTCTTTCCAAAAAGACATGGCCGGGAGTGTGGAGTAACAGTTGCTGTGGCCATCCCCAACTCGGCGAATCTACGATTGACGCAGTGCGTCGTCGAACAAAAGAGGAGCTCAGTGTGACACTTGATAAAATTGAATGTGTGGCACCGTACCGATATCAATACGCGCGCGATAATGTGATGGAAAATGAAATTTGCCCCATTCATGTGGCCTATAGCGATACACAGCCCACACCCAATCCGACCGAAGTAGCGGCCGTGCGTTACGTGCCATGGGCGGAATTTTTGGCGGAAATCAAAACAAATCCCGGACGCTATTCCGAGTGGTGTGAAGAAGAATCGTTGATTTTGGAAAAAATACTCGGGAGCAATTTTTAATGCTTAATTTTATAATTTTTACAGCCAAAGGCTTATTCGCCTCGGATGGAAAATAATGCTCTAATTTCTAATTTTTAAACATATTTGGGCCCGTCTGAAAATATTTACTATTTCAAATTTACTATTTCATATGAAGTTCCTTGGTATTGATTACGGTAAAAAACGAGTGGGCATTGCCGTATCGAATGACGATGGCACCATGGCCTTCCCAAGAGTTGTTTTGCAAAACAATACATATCTTATCGGGCAGATACTCGGCTTGGCGAAAGGTGTTGGATCCTCGGAAATAGTGCTCGGTCTATCTCTGGACAATAAGGGTGCGCCAAACATCATAATGAAAGAGATTGAAAAATTTAAACGTGCGCTTAAGCACGCAGGCCTTGCGGTGCATTACGAAGAAGAATTTTATACCAGTGCGGAGGCGGCGCGTATACAGGGCAAAGAAGCGGGAAATGACGCTTCCGCTGCAGCCCTAATCTTACAGTCATTTTTGGATAGGCAGAAAAACAAAACCGGCTAATCCACTTCTTTTCCGTGGGTGGTACGCAGAGCGGTCGCTCCTGCGCTATAATCATAGGTAATGACAAGCAACCTATTGTTGTACTTTTTTCCGCCACCGACCTATCTTTCGCAGCCGGCGTACGGTATTGACCTGTCTGACCGTTCGCTGAAATATGTGGTGCTCACGGAACATCGCACCAGTATTTCTCTTGATGACTACGGCGAGCAAATTATTCCGGAAGGCGTGATTCAGGGGGGTGTAGTTAAAGATGAGATAGCCCTACAGGAGGTACTCGATCAGTTGCATAGGGAGGTGGGCATTAAGCGCGCCGTTATTTCATTGCCCGAGGAAAAAGCCTTTATTGTGCCACTCAAGACTCCGCCAGTGCCCATGCGCCAATTACGTGACACGCTCGAATTGCAACTCGAGGACCAGATTCCTTTACCGGTCGGAGAGGTGGAGTTTGACTATGTTCATCAAGACGAAAGAGTGGATGATTATCTTTCGCTCTCGGCTATTCATAAAGGTATTGCGGCAAGTTACCTTAAGGCTTTTCAAAAGAGCGAGATTATGCCACTTGTTTTTGAAATCGAAGCACACGCCTTGGCTCGCGCTCTTATCAAGAATGGTGATCCGGGTACGTTTATGATTGTAGATTTCGGGCGTACCCGCACCAGTTTTGTTATCGTCAGTGATGGTATCGTATGGTTTTCGTCGACCGTGGCTATTGGTGGCGATGCCATTGCGGAGGCCATAGAGAAAAAGTCGGGATTATCACGTGAAGCCGCCGTACATTTGAAAGAAACCCGTGGGTTGTCGCGCTCTGCCGATAATAAAGAACTTTTTTCTAACCTTACTCCGGTCGTCTCTGTCTTAAAAGACGAGGTAAACAAGCATTATCTATATTGGAATTCACACAGTGAAGATCACAGTATGCCACGGCCGAAGATTGAACGAATTCTAATGTGTGGCGGTGACGCCAATATTCCGGGCCTGCTCGAGTATCTTTCCTCCGGCCTAGATACCCCGATCGCTTTCGCTAATCCTTGGATTAACATCCTACCCTCTTTCGACAAAGAAATTCCGCCCATGACTTTTAACAACTCTTTGCGTTACGCTACGGCATTGGGACTTGCGTTGCGTAAAATTCTGCCACAGCAGTAGCACGCAGGATGGATCCTCTCCATACACCATTCTTAATACTTCATACTCTCCAGAATGATTAATCTCTTACCACAATCCGCCCAGAAGGAACTGCAGGGACAATACCGCGGACATTTAGTAATTATTATTTTATGGCTCATTTTGCTCGCCACTTTCTTGTCCCTTGTTATGCTTGTCCCTTCATATATTATTTTCGCCAGTCGCAGTCAGACTCTAAGCGCCTCGCTTTCAAACGAAGATAAAGATAGTGTTGCAATGGAACAGATTACCAAATCTCTCGCCACCCTCGCGGACATTGGAGAAAATGTGCGTAAGCTTGCGCCAACCGAAGAATTTTCTATGGCTGATCTCTTTAGCCACCTAAGCGCAACAAGTACGCCCGGAATCGTGCTCTCGTCCTTGCAATATACGCGCGGGCAGACCCTGCTTCTTTCGGGTAAGGCCAAGGACCGCGAAAGTTTGCGCGCTTTCGTTATTTGGTTGCAGGCCGATAAAATGTTTAGCAAGGTGGATTCACCCATCTCCAACCTACTCGGAGGCAAAGATATTCCTCTTTCTATCATACTTACCTTGCGAGCGAAGTCTTAAATACTTAATTCAAGATACTTAAATACTTCATACTTTTCAAAATGACTCCCTTCCGAAAAAAATTTTATACTATCGCGTCATTTCTGCTGATTCTAATTATCGGCTTGATTACTGCCTGGGTGTTAATGTTCATCGCTATTTATTCCGCAAGCAGGGAAGTAGCCGATGTCGCCTTAGCACGCTTGGTGGAACAATATCGTACCGAGCGGGCGCGTATTTTGGCTCGCTCCACCAAAGAAGCCCAAGTCCTTGGCGATGAGCTCGACCACTATTTCCTTCGAGAAGAAGATGCCGTTGCGTTTTTGGAACGCATTGAACAGCTTTCCGCCCACGCCGGTGTTACCATAGAACCAAGCGGTCTTGCTAAAACCGAATCCGGAGAACTTGTTCTCTCTATTTCTTTGCATGGCACCTACGCTTCTGCGCTATACTTTGTTTCCCTGCTTGAACATACGCCATATTACCTTGTGGTACAAAATTTGAGACTAAATGTTGAAACACCGACCGATCCGAAAAAGAAAACCGCGCCAATATGGGGTGGAAACCTCACTCTTGTAGTACGCAGCTTTTTGCCAGAAGTTATCGCCACCAAACCATGAGTCCAGATGAATTTTCAATTTTATAATTTACAATTTTCAACAATGTCTCATTTTCTAAATTTCCTAAAATTTAAATCAAGATGAAATTTCCTAACCTTAAAAATCTTACCGCTCAATTCCACGATTTTTTTGACCGTGATCCGTCGAAACGCGAACCAAATCCCAAACGCGATTGGATTATTTTATTTATTTCTTTTTGCGTGGTCCTGATTCTTGCCGGCATTTTGCATTTGTCACTCTACTTTTGGTTTCTGGCCTTAAGTTCAAAGGAGCCTACGCTCGAAGGTCAGGCGACAACTACCCTCTCGGCGCTTGATGTACAAAAAGTGCTTGATCGCTATAAGCAAAAAGAAATACTCTTTGGCCAACTTATGTCTGTTCGTCCGAATTTCCGCGACCCAAGCAGATAATCAATAACCGCTCATCCCCGTCACGCTTAAGCGGGACGAGGTATTCTGGACAAAAAATAAAAATCAAAAACTATTCGTAATCCAGAGTGCCACTTACCGTACTATAGTACCATAAGTGACACCTAAAAAATTGAGAAAATAAAAAACCCGGCCGGTTGCGTGTGGTCGGGTTCACGGGCGCTCCATGTGTTTGAGCACTTTGAGATAGAGATCCTCGACGATTTTGGCCTGTGCCTTTCCGGACTTGGCGTGGAGGAAGTGATTCCTAACTATCACGAGAACTCATCGGAGCCCTTATTCGATGTATTACTACTTTGGTAGAGATTGTAGAACGATCCACCTGATATCGTCCGCTATTTCAACTTCTCTGCCGACCGGTGTTTCAAGTATCGTAACTTCGCGATATTTTGGAATGTATCTCCTCACGCCACGAAACTTGTCTTTGCCCACGAATTTATCAAGTGGAGTTTCAACCACGCCGATTTTTCTATTTCCCGCGTGAATGACCGTGTTGTCGCCGGTAGCGATACCCACATGCCCGACGCCGTCAGCAGGACTATCGAGGTAGTAATCAACCCAACCAGATACAAAGACGACGTCGCCCGAAGTAATCTCGGAAAGCTCGACACTCTCACCAAGTTCTCTTTGCTGAATTGATCGGCGTGGCAACCAAATGCCACACTGACCGTAAGACCACTTGATAAGAGTTGAGCAATCAAAGATTGCGGGGGCTTCAACTAGACGAGCTCCTCTGCGATATCTTGATACTCCAACACAACTACGCGCAAGGGCAACGACATCAACCCTAAGCACCTTGAATTTCTTGCTGGCCAATATTGAGAGAACTCTTTCTCTGGATATCGGTAGTCGCAGCGAATCAATGTCCACCGCACACCGACAACCTACTGCTCGATATTCCATCGGAGCCTCCTTTTTCCGCTCACTACTTTATCACATACACCCGCAATTCCGCTACACCAAGAGTTTGGCAACTCGAGTCGGTAACAATTTTTCGACACGCTTGCTTGTACCCCTACCAGGAGTTGAACCTGGATCAATGCCTTAGAAGAGCATTGCTTTATCCATTAAGCTATAGGGGCGCGAAGCCCCTTTGCAAAAATTTCACGGGGCTTGGTGGACGCTACAGGGCTCGAACCTGCGACCCTCTCGGTGTAAACGAGATGCTCTACCAACTGAGCTAAGCGTCCGTAAATAAACTCTATCAAAGCCGACGCTCGCCCGCGAGGTCGGCTCCCCGTACTCCGTTAGTCGACGGACATTGGGGCTGAACTAAGCGTCCATACAGAGAAGACTAGCGCACCTACCGACTTTCTTCAATATGTTAGAATAATCTTATGGTGCAACAGCGGCTTGAGGCCACAATCAGCGGACGGGTGCAGATGGTTATGTACCGAGATTTCGTGCAGAGATATGCTCGGAAATTAAAGTTGGGTGGGTAGGCCACACGCGCCGTCCGACCCTTGTTTGGTATCACTGTCAGCGGGGTCTTTTTTTGTTACAATACAAACCATGCAACATAAAAACTTGGTAAGCATAACTTCGTTGGATAGGAAAGATATCGAGAGCTACGTTGATTTAGCAAATCAATTATCCAAGAAATCATTACATAAAATAGATCAAAAACAATTTGTTGTGGCCATATTATTTTTTGAAGAATCAACCAGAACTCAAATAGGATTCACAATAGCAACGTATCGGTTGGGTGGCCATGTGGTAATTATGAATGAGACCAAACATCACCCCAGAATGGGCACAGCAGAAAGCTTGGAAGATACAATACGTTCGATTCAATCTTACTGCGATGTAATCTGCTTGCGTCATCCGAATAAGGATATTTACGCTCGACTTAAGCCGATATTAAAAAAACCGATTATTAATTGTGGGAATGGCGACGATGAACACCCCACTCAAACTCTCATTGATTTATTGACGATAAATAATGAGTTTAATCGCCTCGATAATTTATATGTGGCGGTGATTGGTAATCCACGTTATTCTAGGTCCGCCCACTCACTCCTACACGCACTCTCAAGGTTTGCAAACATACAAGTTCGCACTATTTCTCCGACAGAATTGTATCTTCCCGAGGAGTATAAAAAAATATATTTATCCTCCGGTAATATTCTGGAGGAAGATACCGAAATGAATATACGCGATATGGATGTCTTGTATGTTACCGGGTTTCCTGCCAATCTGCCTGTAAAAATGTTTTCTCAAGAAACACAGAGCAAATATTGGATAACGCCCGAACTTATTCCCGAATTAAAAAAGGATGCGATCATACTTTGCCCACTTCCCAGAATTGACGAAATTAATATCAGGGTCGATGACGAACCCCAAGCGAAATATTTCAAACAGAGTAAAAACGGTTTGTATATGAGAATGGCAATACTAAATAAGTTATTGTCCTGATCGACAAAAAATAAACGCCGAGAAAACCAGTTTTCCTCGGCGTTTGGCTATCACGGGACGACCCGACCCTACGTCCCGACATGCCAGACTGCGTTGTTTCGGTTGGTGCGCTTCGGGCGAGGAGTCATATCCGAATAGCCAAGACACAGAACCCCCACAAGGTCGCCCTTAATTCCCAGCATATCCTTGATGAAATCCTCCGCTATCAACACGTCGGCCATGAAGACGCCACAAAGACCGTGGGCCTGACCAGCCAACCACATATTGCAAACACACATACCTAGGCCCAAGTAATCAAGCGAAAGACCGACGACAGCTCCCGCCCGGATTGATTCCTCGGCTCTCCACACATCAGCCCTGCTAGACATAAAAGTCCCTCGGTTTTCGAGGAAGATTGCCAGAGGCACAGAACGGAGGATTCCTGCCGACTCAATCACGGTCGACACGTACCCGGTCCGTCTTTTGCCGGTCCTTGGGTCAAGAGGACGAAAGTCCACGACACCATCGGCCTGCGTCATCGTTGTCGCAATTTTCTCCAACATCTTTACGTCAGTGACCACGTAGTATTTCCAAGGCTGGGAGTTCTTTGATGAAGGTGCATTGTTTCCGCACTCGAGTATCTGCTCAATGATCTCACGCGTGACTTCTTGTTTCGTGAAGCCCCCTCGAACACTGCGACGCTCTAGTATCAGACCAGTAACAATCTGACCGTTGTCTGGACTCATGACCTATCCTCCTTGAATTGAAGGTTGTTCCAGTGTGTATTATAGCATCGAGAAAATAGTTCACAATAAAGAGATAAAGAAAAAGGAGTGGACTCGCAAGAGCCTTACCCCTTTTTTCACCTCCTTCCATTAGGAATAACAGTACGCACTGCTTCCATCAGGGAATGTGAGTGTGTTGTGCTGACATGGGATACATCTTGGTCCCAATTTCACCCCATAGCGTTCCACGATCTCTACGCTTTTTTCGTATACCCTGATAAGCGTTTCCATCGAAGGTGGCCGATGATTTCGCATGGGCGTTGCCGGATCCGGTCTGAATGGACTAAGCACCGGGTCGCAACCGAGTTGAGCCAGCGCCTCTACTCCCTGAAGAGTGTCCTCAACGGGTTCGATTCCGACAAGAATCAGAGAGCGAACTCTTCCGTCACCGCCGAAGACCTTGACCGTTTTCTCGATGAAATCGAAATACGTCTTTCGGGATGCCTTCCACTTGCTCATCATAATCCTGCGAGCGAGTGCCACATTGAATATTTCGATGTTAATCGAGAGCCCGTACACCCCAACCGACTTAAGATGCTCCGGGTCAAGGAGTCCCGGCATGGGGACCATCATCACATCCACCTTTACGTGAGGGAATGTGTTTACCACTGTCTCGTACATGGCATTCTGCCATCCGTAATCCTCGGGCTTCGGTGTACCTCCCGAGATGAGCACATGTCGTGCTGGCAGTCCGGGATCATTCAGGGCAGTCCGAATCGACTCCACCAGAGCCTCTACGGACTTTTTGCGGTATTTCGCAACATACGGAATATCGCAAAACTGGCAGGCCATAGCGCATCCTCCGATTGGAGAGATACGCACTCGATCCGCGTGAGTGATTGCGTGCCAGATATACAATTCCCCGGTGCTTGTGGTGTGTTTGTCATGATACGACGGCACCGGCAAGAGCTTCGCCTCGTGCCGCTTGCCTCCCGACTCGACAAAGAAAAAATTGCCTTGATGCACCAGACGATGGGGCGGGTCTTTAACGAAGTTCGAGTTGAAGTCCACAATAGGAGCATTCACCCAAACATCCTCCCCCAGCATCATTGTGATGCCCGAAGTCGAAGCGTAGTCGGCCAAAGTCACAGGACCACTCACTGCTTCCCTCACGCCCTCCGGTATGTGGATACCTTCTTCCATGAGTTGAATCTTCAGAGACTGTACGTTTGTGAGCATCTCACTTTCCTTTCAGCTCATAAATATTAAGAACTACTGCAGGCAGTATATTGAAAGTGTTGTGTATAGTAAAGATGTAAAAGAAACCCTCGCGAAGACTTGCAGTCTTATCGCGAGGGTTCAAGGGGCTAAGAGGGCTAACTTCCTTCGGCGTGCCTAAGGTTCAGCTCGGGTCATCTCGGTAATCAATGCCGACTCTCTTTCTTTCAACCATTCGGTCAGGCCGAGATCTCCCGCCAACAAATGATAGATATTGAACACTCGTTCGGCCAGGGGCTGAACGGGAATTTCGAACTTTCCCATCCAAATCTGTCGACATGCACATCCTATCGCCATGAGCCGGCCAACCGATTCAATGGACGGTTCTTCGCGGAACTTGTCGAGCGCCACCAGCACTGCCTCTTTGCAATTTGGGCAAGTGGTAGGTGAAGCAATCACTCCGGAGTCAACTCCGTAGTCGGCTCTATACCAGGAGATGATCACTCTCTTTACTAACGCCGGGTCCAGTCTTGTTAGTACTTCGACCAGAGACCAAAGGGAGGGTGGTTCGTATAGTCCACGATCATGTAGCCAATTAAGCAACGTGTAACCTTTGACATGCATTGGAAACACGAGAGCGAGGTCGGCCCCATGTATCAGTGCCCAATTGACCGAGTGCACCGCGTCATCAACTGCTTCCACGGGGGAAAGAAAAGCCGAGCCAAGTGAGACGTTCGCATACAGATCTATGCCACTCATGTGAGTAATTGCCGTAGTAAAAGTATCGTTTGTGTTTGGCTTGTTAATGCAATTACGAAGAATCCACGGATCGGTCGATTCGAGGCCAAATCCTATGGCAATTCGCTTGCTCGGTACCAAGTTGCGCAACTCGCTGATGGTTGAGGCTGTAACGGTCTCCGGTCTAGTCTCGAACGAAAACCTTTCCGCCGGGAAATCATTCACGAGTTGCAAGATGGAGTGTCGCGCCCTAACCGGTACCTCACGCTCATCGAGTAGACTGCCTGATGGTGAGACATACAGTTCGTAGACTGGCCTATCGATTGACCCTAGACCATCCTGCACAAACGCGACCATTTCCATCCAGTCGACCTTGGTGTGATGTCCGTAATTGCACATAACACACTCGCCTCGTCGATCCCAACTACAACCATTGGTTGAGAACCAAAGTTGGGCGAATGTTCTTCCCCTCACTTGGTCATACCTGACGTACCACGACTGTCCAAGGTCAAGAGAAGGTCGGTTGCGACGCAACTCAACCATTACTTTGGTGAGAAATTGAGTTGCCAAATCTCTTTTTCTTGGGTGAGCAGAGATCGTTCCGCGAACCCTGTTCGTAGTATCTCTCATTGCATACCTTCGATGTGTATGTGGTTATAGCTTGTGCCAATTCCTTCCCGAATTTTACAGAACCTATTTTAAAAGAACTCTGTCGCAATCCTATCACAACATCATAGGTTGTGATAGGATTTCTCCTATATGAAACCAGATATTATAGAGGCAAAATTAGATAAAGATTTGTGTAAGAATAAGACCCGTTATTTTTTCTCACTCCTTAGTCCGCGTTTTGACATCATGAATAAGCTAATGACCTCTTCGCTCGAGAGGAGATTCGGTGGTAAATTTAAGGCCATTAGAATTCTGTCTGCCCGTCCCAATAAATATTATGCGTACGGTAATTACATAGTTTTAAATAACCACGCCAGTTTGGTGGAGAAAAAATTGAAGGATAAAATTATCTATCAGCAGGAGTATGAAGATTTAAACATAGAATTTTTAAAATCGTCCTCCATAAAAGATATATCAAGCAAATTACTGAGGAAGCAAGATAAGATTTTCGTCTACCCGTTTACTACTTCTTTTATGAAACCGCGCAATGGGTTAGTTGTTATAGGACCCGATTTCGAGCTTGCGACCTACTATGATAGCAAAATTAAACACCATGAACTTTTTAAGCACCTTAAACTCCCCAGCAATAAGGTGCGATTATTCAAAACCAAAAACGACCTTATTAAGAATTACCAAAAATTTTTACCGGGATATATTTCGGCCGCGTATACATCCGGAGGTTATGAATCAATGCTGGTGTATGATGAGTCAATGCTCACAAAGTTTCTCGGAGGATTGAGAGAGGTAAATAATAAGGGAAGTTTTCTCTCTGCCAAGATATTTGAAAAAATAACTTGGGCGCCCAATATCAGCGCCATCATTGTGGATGAAAACAAAACCAAAATATTAATAGTAAGCGACCAGATTTTGAGTGGCAATAGGTATGTAGGGAACATCTATCCCACTTCCGTGTCAGAGAAAGTTTGCAAGGAGATTGTTCGGATTACAGAAAAAGTCGGGAATTATTTGTCTACGAAAGGCTATCGTGGACTCTTTGGACTTGATTTTTTAGTAAATTGTGATGAGAAAGTAATTGTTGTCGACCTCAATCCTCGCCGACAGGGAGGATATGCGTGTAACGCGCTAGCTCTTAAATATTCCGGCATAGAATTAACCGATCTGGAGCTTACCTGTGCCTTGAAAGAAGATGTCGGCAAGATACTGGCATATAAAAATATCAAATATCCTTATGTTTGGGCTCATTCCAAGATTAAACCGAGCGATCCCGGTAAGCGTATGAAAGAAGAAACAGAGAAGGGTGATATTGAAAAAATTTTTAAAAATAAAGGTACTTTTGTAACAACTTTTTTTCGAAAAAACTCACTATTTATAGCTGGCTACGTTGGTTTTACGGCGGTAGTTCGCAGAAGCAGAAAACGCGCCATCGAGGAACTTATCCTTAGCTCCAGTATCGTGCTCAAGGAAAATTTAATCTAGTAAAGTTATACTACCCTTATGGTGCAACAGCGGCTTGAGGCCACAATCAGCGGACGGGTGCAGATGGTTATGTACCGAGATTTTGTTCAGCGTTACGCGCGCAAGCTTGGCATTGCTGGCTGGGTGCAAAACAACGACGACGGCACAGTTACGGTGGTGGCAGTGGGCGACCCGGAGACGTTGAAGAAATTTGAGTTTCAACTGCAGAAAGGTTCTGTTGGCTCCCGCGTGGACGATGTCGAAGCGAGTTATAGCGAGACAAAGCAGGCGGAAAAATTTTACGGTTTCGAAATCCGATTTTAGTTTTTACACCACAATTACTATTCTCTTATTCGTACGAATAAGAGAATAGTAGAATCTACGACGTTGTGACAAAGGAACCAGAGATAAAAATAATATACGAAGACGCCGACGTGCTGGTTATTGATAAGCCGGCCGGTCTTATGGTACACGGCGATGGGCGGAGCACCGAGCCGACCCTTGTTGATTGGCTTTTGAGAAAATATCCTAAGCTCAAAGATGTTGGCGAGCCATTCAGATTGAATAAAGAATTAAGAATAAAGAATAAAGGATTAACTTCCCATAATTCCAAATTCATAATTCATAATTCTACTGAATGTATAGCTCGGCCGGGAATTGTGCATCGCTTGGATAAAGACACAAGCGGAGTATTGATTGTCGCGAAAAATCAAGTCGCCTATGGCGACCTAAAAAAACAATTCCAAGACCGGACTGCTGAAAAAAATTATTTGGCTCTTGTGTGGGGCAACTTCACACAAGATGAGGGAATAATAGATCGGCCAATAGGAAAATCAGCCAAAGATTTCCGGCAAAAAAGCGCCGCCCATGGCGCGCGCGGTGCGCTTCGACCAGCAGTAACACACTGGCGCGTTATTGAGCGATTTCCAATAGCTAATGTTCTTAAGAACATTAGCTTAACAAAGGCCGAAAGTTCGACACTCCTTGAAGTGACGCCGAAAACCGGACGCACGCATCAGATACGAGTTCACATGAAAGCCATCAATCACCCTATGGTTTGCGATAAGCTTTACGCACCAAACAGAACCTGTCCAATCGGTGCGCTTAATCGGCAGGCTCTTCACGCCGCATCGCTTACCGTAAATCTTCCATTTAGCGACAAGGCGGCTAAATTTGAGGCACCGTTGCCTGATGATTTTCGGAAAACACTTGATGAATTAAGGCGAGTGTGATAGATTGGGGCCTCTAAAGCCTATGAATACCACATTAAAAACAGCCATTAAATTTTCTCCGGTAGACATCGAAGAACGCAAGAAGCTCGATATTCGCCCGGGCGATACCGTGCGCGTCTCTTTAAAGATTGTCGAAAAGGGCAAGACCCGCTTGCAGGATTATGAGGGTATGGTTATTGCCCGCAAGCACGGCACCGAAGCCGGGGCTACTATTACCGTGCGCAAGGTAGCGAGTGGCGTGGGAATGGAAAAAATTCTGCCACTCTATTCGCCCATTATTGCCAAGATCGAAATCCTGCGTCGCTCCAAGACTCGAAGAGCAAAGCTTTACTTCATCCGTGAAAAAGCAGTCAAAGAAGTGAAAAAGAAAATGAAACAACTGCGCGGTTATGCTGGCTACACTCACGAAGACGCTCCCGACATTCCTTTCGCCGAAGCCGACGTCGAAACCACAGAAGCAGTCGAAGCGGTAACCATCCCTGAAACAAATTAAAATTTTCAAAAAGCCCGCAAGGGCTTTTTGGTTGAAAATTGAGAAAGCATTAGGTATAGTAGGGCTCTTGATTTAGTTATGCGCGGGTGGAGAAACTGGTAGACTCATACGCTTGAGGGGCGTATGCCCGTAAGGGCGTGCAGGTTCAAGTCCTGTCCCGCGCACCACGTAGGAAAAGTCAAAGAGTTTTGGTTCGCCTCGCTTTGCTCGGCGACTAATTC
>MFKK01000027.1:20477-21407 GCA_001781035.1 Candidatus Jorgensenbacteria bacterium RIFCSPLOWO2_01_FULL_45_25b
CGGTTCGAGCCAAGACAATCCTTTTGTCTCAAAATCGATGATTTTTTCAGAAAGTACAAGTTTTCGGGAAAGTAAACTCTGTTTTTTGGTGGCGTATTCTTCTACGGATAAAGCGTCGGCAAGATAGATGTCTAACAACTTTTGAAGTTTTGTTTCAACTTGTGATAACTGCTCTTTCAAAATACCAACCTCGCTTTGCGCGTCCTCTCTCGCTTTATCCTGTTCACTATCTAACGCCGCCAAAACTTTCTCGGTGTCTTGTCTCGATAAAGAAACTTTTTGAAGATAAGAAGTGATTTGTTCGGTTAGTGCCTCCTCGCGAAGATAATGCTTTTCTTGGCAAGGGCCTTTCTTGCGAGTACAGCGATAATAGTTATGACCCTTTTGTCTTTCGGCAGTAATTGAACAACCGCACGAAGCGCATTTGAGAAGGCCAAGAAAAGCAAAATTATTTTTGTGAGACTCCTGTACTTTCCCTCGTTTACTCATCACTTCTTGACATGTATCAAAAAGTTTCTTTGAGATTAACGGCTCGTGCTGTCCCTCAAAAATTTCCCCCTTCCACTTCATTAGTCCAAGATAGAAAACATTTTGTAGATTTTTCTGTATGTTGGCGATAACGAGTGGTTTTCCGAGATTGCCGACCAAACCATTTTCTTTACACCAATTTGCGAGAGAATGAAGCGTACATGCTCCGGTGGCATACATTTCAAACAACCTCTTAACTTTGGGTGCTTTCTCACTATCAACATCAATACCGCGCGTTTTGGCGTTATTTAGATAGCCAACCGGAGCCCAACCAGGCCAAGTGCCGTTGCGTATTTTTTGGCGAAGTCCACGCTTCACATTCTCTGAAAGATTATCAACATAGTATTTGCTCTGCCCAAAAGCAATATTTAACATAAACTTACCTTGTGGCGTAGCGTCAAA
>MFKK01000028.1 GCA_001781035.1 Candidatus Jorgensenbacteria bacterium RIFCSPLOWO2_01_FULL_45_25b
AAACATATATAAAATCTCTAATCTCTAACTACAATTTTGAATATACTGCCTCGCTTCTTTTATGTTTCTCGCGTAGTGATGAGGTTCAATTTTTAAAGCTCTTGGCAGACGTTCGCCTATTTTGATTGTTTTTGCGTTAATCTCGCGACCCGACAATACAATCTCCTCGCTCTCCCCCACAACATAGCTATCACTAAGACTTATGACGCGCCTTTTTGCCACTGCCAAAATGTATTTGCTTACGACGTCGATGTTTGTTTCTTTTGGAATAAGAAATACCATAAACCCTTTTAAGGCAATTTCTTTTTTGTTTTTTATCAGCGTTTTTTCAACAAATATCGCTTTTCGCGGCGAATTCGCATATACATCAAGAATTTTTTTTATCATGTTTGAGGTTGAGAGACCCCGCTTCCAACTTAAGACATGAATTTTTCCGCCATGTTTTTCCACAACCGAACGCTCCACGCAATTCTTTCCCCAATCAGCTCCGTTGCAATATATATCCGGTTTTATTTTCTCAAGCAGTTTCTTTGGGTTCGTTTCGTCAAACAGCGCAATCATATCAACGCACTGAAGGGCCGCAAGCATGTTTGCCCGTTCTTTTTCGCCGACAATCGGACGCTTTACGCTTTTATACGATTGAACGGAAACGTCGCTATTTAAAAGAACTATCAACACATCTCCTTTGCTTTTTGCCTCCTCAAGAGATTGAATATGCCCGCCATGCAAAAGGTCAAAACTGCCATTAAAGACAACAATTTTTTTCCCTTCGCGTTTCAGACGCGCCGCTATTTTTTCAATTTCTTTTTTGTTTTTTATCTTATGTTGTTTTTTCATGAATCCCGTTAGAAGCGGATCATAATCATTTGTATATACATATTTAGTATTTTATTGCTCGTTGCTTCTAACGGGATGAAGCGCGTTTTTTAGTTCGGCAAGAGTTAGTGTCGCCGTTCCAACCTTACCCACAACAATGCCAGCGGCATAATTCGCAACTTTAGCCGCGTCTTTTAGGGAATTTCCGGTGGCAAGCATGAGAGCAACTACCGCAACTACGGTATCTCCCGCTCCAGTTACGTCAAACACCTCTCTCATTTCTGCCTGCAGATGCGTTGTCTTATCGCCTTCAAACAGAGTCATTCCGTTCTCGCCTTCCGTGATTAACACGCTGGAACGGATTTTTTTCCGTAAGAAATATCCCGCCTCAATAACTTTCTTTTTACCGCTCATCAAATAAGCTTCTTTCAAGTTTGGAGTAATAACCGTAGCGTTCGTGAAATACGCGACGTGTTCGGGTTTTGTATCCACGATAACCGGCTTTTTTAAGGAAATTGCTTTTTTTATGAGCATTTCCGCCATATCTTTCGTTATTGCGCCTTTCGCGTAGTCGGAGATAACAATGCCATCAATGCTTTTTAGGTTCTTTTTTACGTATTGCGCGATTATTTCAATGCCCTCTTTTGAAAACGCCTGTTTTGCCGTTTCGTGGTCAATGCGGACAAGCTGTTGCCCGCGCGCCAAAATTCTGGTTTTTTGAATAGTTGGCATGTCCTTCTCGGTAATCGGAAGGACAAAGACGTTTCTTTTCTTTAATTCTTTTTTTAATGCCCTTCCCGCGGAATCATTCCCTATGATGCCGATTAGGGTTGCTCTGCCTCCCAAGCTCGTAATGTTTGAGGCAACATTGCCCGCGCCTCCCGGAATACAATGCTCTTCTGCAACCCTTACAATCGGCACGGGCGCCTCGTCGGAAACACGCTCAACCAAGCCGTACACGTATCGGTCAAGCATCACATCTCCCACAACCAGTATGTTTTTTCCTTTTAACGTATTTAGGAGCATGCTTTATTTGCTATCTGAACGGAGTTGTTTATTTACTTCGTCCGCGGTTTTTAAAAGACTAAGACTTACTCCAAGCTCTTTCGCTTTTTGCAAAAGAGCCTTGGTATCTTTCGGGAAACAGGCGCCTCCATAGCCACGATAGCCGTCGTCGTGCACTTCCCAGTGACTCTTTCCTATTCTTGGGTCGCTGATGAGGCATTTTTTCACAACATCATAGTTCGCGTCGCCAAGCGCAGAGCAGAGATCATACATTTCATTCGCGAATATAACGCGGGTTGCGAGATAAGAATTTAGCCAGTATTTTAATACTTCGGCTTCGGTTGAGGTTATAATTTCCGAAACATCCGCCTTTGGGAGAAGTTCCAGAATGTTCGGCGCAATTTCCTTTCCCATATCGCTCGCGTACCCCACTACCTGGATATTTGGGTGGAGATAATCTTCTTCCGCTGTCTTCGCGCGTAAAAATTCCGGATTAAACAGGATGGTTTTTTTTGAATATGCCTCTTGAAATTTCTTCGTGGAGCCCGGAATCACGGTGGATTTTATGATAATCACCTTCCCATCCTCAATGTTTTTAAGCGACTCCCGAACGGCAGAATCGTCATATCCCCTCCCATCCTCATGAAAGGGGGTTGGAACCGCGACAAACACAATGTCCGCTTTGTTTATTTCGCTTATAGAACCGACGTTTTTAAACTTGTCATAGACAAACACGTCATACGCTTGCTTTTCTCCGTCGGAGGCGGATCCGTCTTTGGCGGAAAACCATTTTTGAAGCGCTCCTCCGACGTATCCCACGCCTATGATTCCAATTTTCTTTTTTTCCATTTGTTTAGAGCAACGGTTGTCCGTTTTTTATTTTTTTCAAAATGTCTATCAAACGAGCGTCTTTTGGCCAATACATAAGAGTCTTCTCCGCGTATTCTTTTGTTTTTTCTCTATCCCCCGCCACGCGATAAAGGTCAATCATGCCATATAAGACCGGCGGGAGTTTTGGAGCGATTACGAGAATCTTCTCATAATATTTTTCCGCGGATTTATAATCTTCCGGATTTTTGTGGTTTACCCAAAGATAATGGTACGCGCGCCCAAGATTTAGAATATGAAGCACATCCTTTTGGTCGGAATAACTTTCCACAAATCGTATTAGTTCCCGTCCTATTTCTTCCGATTGTCCGGGCTTCGCAACGAGATTAATCACGTCTCCCCCGATAAATTTTACAATCTCATCATCCGAGACGGGGGCCGGATAATCAAGGACGTCTCTTAAATTTTCTTCAAACTGTTGGACTGTTTTTATGGAGTTCGCTCTTCCGATTGTTTCTATATATTTCCTTCCTTTTACAAGCGTCCGAAAGGAGCCCTGATACGTCAGAACTGTCATTCCTATGATAATCAGACAATATGATGTTTTTTTTATCGCCTCCTGCATTTTTTTATTTTTCCGCCTCGCGATAATAATTTGTAAAGGCGAAAAATGTGTAGAGATTTATGTAGATAATAAGCACGTCAAAGAGCACCAGCCCCTGCACCAGATAGGCAATCGGAATTCCCAGCATAAGCGCTGTTTTTCCCGGACGCTTCACCATGTTTTGTTTTTTCAAAAGATGAATAAAAGTGACTAGAAAGATTGAAAGATAGCTTAGAAGCCCCAGTATGCCCGTTTCCGCTAAATAGTCAAAGATGACGTTGTGCGCTCTGTCAAACCATGAACCAAACGCTTGCGTCGGGTCAAAGTATGCCGGATTGAAATTCTTTTGGAAGAGAAAACCAAATGATTCCGGGCCCCACCCCAAGATCGGGCGTTCTAGAAAGCTTTTCCACGCGACGCTCCACATGATTGTCCGATGCTGAAATGTTTTCGCGCTAAAGGATATGTCAAAAATCCTTGAGCCGGGAATTTTTTTAACCAGTTCCGTATCGCGAAATGAGATTAAAAATACTAGAGCAATGACGAAGGTAAGTCCTATTCCAATAACCCACCTTCTCCACCTTTTTACCGAGTATCCGAAGTACGCAAGCCCGACAAGCAGACCCGCTCCAAGCCCTAAGAGAGCTCCACGAGTTGCCGCAAGAAGAAAAAAGACTCCATATGTTCCAATCATAACAAGAAGCACAATTGCCCCAAGATTTGTTACAATTTGCTTTTTTGAATACTTGCTTACTATAAGATACAACGCATAAAAAGCCGCAAAGATAAGATACGCGGCCGTATACGCGGGGTTTCCGATTGCTCCCTCAAATCTGTATCCTCCTTCCTGTCCAAATCGGGACCCGACAAATCCATTGTATCCTAAGCCCGCACCCAACCCGTAAAAAATCATTAGCATTGCCGAAACGGCGGAGCAGAGAAAAAACTTTCTCCATTCGCGCGGTTCCTTAAAAAGAGTTGTGAGAAGGATAAAGAATACGTAGAGATGCAGAATTTGAATACCTCCCTCTCCCCGCTCAAAGTTTGACCAGAAAGAATGATTTGGTTTTATGCCAAATATACTCGCGAGAAGAAACACTATCGTAAATACTCCTACCGCGATGCCGAGTGGCGAGCGTATGGCGTGGATGATTTTTTTTTCGTATTCTTCGGCTTCTTCTCCAAAAAGAAGTCCGAAAAGAAACAAGATGAGCGCGATAGCAACGCTTCCCCGAAACCACGTGTACTTCCCCACAATAAACGGAAAGAGGGTTGTTCTTGTTACAATCGCGCTCGCGAAAGGAACAAGATAAAGAAAAAAACGAG
This sequence comes from Candidatus Jorgensenbacteria bacterium RIFCSPLOWO2_01_FULL_45_25b, assembly GCA_001781035.1. Taxonomy (GTDB): domain Bacteria; phylum Patescibacteriota; class Minisyncoccia; order UBA6257; family GWB1-50-10; genus 01-FULL-45-25b. The sequence goes on from MFKK01000028.1 coordinate 4,580, forward strand.
AAAAAGAGAAGAAAGACGGCATGTTTTTTTAATTTATAACTTTTTTAAGATGTTCCATTTTCCTTTTTCGGCAAGATCAATATATACTCCCAAATCTTCCGCGTGTTGAGGAAACATACCGGACATTTTTCGCGCGATACCCATCACCTCATCTTTTTTTTCTTTTTGAATAAAATATCCAAGCGCGGTTTTAAAGTATGAGAGCTGAATCTCATGCCCTCCTCCACCCGATACAACGCGCCATACGATGTCGGCTATCTTAGTATTGTCCTTCCAAATCGCGTATACGAGAAGATAGTTATTTATATCCTCTTTTAAAAATCCGAGCGTCGGATCCAATTCTTCAAGTTTTTTGAATGCCCGCACCGCTTCCTCGTGATAAGAAGCTCCTCCCATAGCA
>MFKK01000029.1 GCA_001781035.1 Candidatus Jorgensenbacteria bacterium RIFCSPLOWO2_01_FULL_45_25b
GCGCGAATCCAAACGCTCATATTTGTCTTATAACCTCGCCGGGCGAAAGGGGAAGGCCGGGCGCCGCCGAACTCTTGAAAGGCGTCTGGTATTTGGACGAACTTTTTGTATATCATCAGGAGGATATTGCTTCGCTAAAGCAAAAAATATCCTTCATCCGCTCTCTTCGCGCGCGGAAAACTGATCTTTTTATTCAGCTTCCCGAAGACCTTGCGGGATTGCGGACTCTTTTTCGCAATATTATTCTTGCTAGGGTAGTTGGCGCGCGAAGCGCGTTTGGGTTTGTGATTCGTACCATTCAGTTGTTTAAGAAAGCTCAAGTTGACTATCTTCAAGACGAAACCGAAGTAGAAAGCCTTCTTAATATGTTGGGCAATTACGGCATAAAAACTCGGAAAGCGGAATTTGATTTCAATATCACCGAGCACGAACGGAAAAAAGTTCAAGACATGCTGAAAAAAAAGCAAAAAAATTCTAACATCATTATCTTCTCGCCCGGCGGAAAAAGACCCGCGAACAGGTGGCCAGTTGAACGATTTGCCGAACTGGCAGAGCGTCTCGTGAAACGATATAATGCCCTGATTGCGATTGTTGGAAACGATGGAGAGTGTTGTCTTGCGGAAGAAATCGCGAAAAAAGCCGGCAAAACGAACACTCTTGTTTTAACCGGAAAACTGACATTAAGAGAAACAATCTGTTTACTTGAAAAAACATCACTCACAGTTTCAAACAGCACGGGTACAATTCACCTCTCGGCGGCTCTCGGCGTCCCCACGGTTGTTATTGATAGCGTTCGGAATGTTCCGGGTCGCTGGTTTCCGTACGGAGAAGAGCATCAAGTTCTATATCACAAATTTTTATCTTGTGATTATCGTGAAGAAATCTGTATTAAAAAAAGCATTGAGACAATAACTGTTGATGAGGTATTTGAAGGATGTGATAACATTTTATCGCGCCATGAAGATAAAAAAGCACAAAGCGGTTTTTATAGATAGAGACGGAACGATAAACACATATACTCCGGATTCTTATACGTGGAAGATTGAAGACTTTGAATGGCTACCGGAAGCAAAGGAAGCCCTGCGAACGCTCTCAAAAACGGATTATAAAATCGTGGTCGTCTCTAACCAGTCGGGAATAGGAAAAGGGAAATACACGGAAGAAGATGTAAACATTCTTCATGCCTGGATGCTTGAGGAATGTAAAAAAGAAGATATTCGCATAGACGCGATTTATATTTGTCCGCATCATTCAGACGAGGGTTGTGTGTGCAGAAAACCGAATCCGGGCATGATGCGTCGGGCGGCGGAAGAGTTAAACATCAATCTCAAAAAAAGCTGGATGATAGGAGATAATCCGACGGATATTGAGGCCGGGAGAAGGGCTGGAGTAAAGACAATAAAAATAAAAAATGAGAAGCTAAAAAAAGAGAAAAATGTGGAAGCTGAACCGCACAAGCACAAGGAAAATCTGAAGGAGGGAATTGAGCATATATTGCAAAATTCTCACAAGATACTGATTCTAAAAGCACTCGCTCTTCTTGCGATAGTGGCAATACTTGTGGCTCTTTGGCAACGGGAAGTGATTACAAAAGAAGGGATATTCTCATTTCTTAAATACCATCCAAATCTCGCTCCGCTTCTTTTCATTGTGATATCAGCGTTTGGAATCGCGCTTCTTTTACCAATCGCGATTGTGATGGGGTTGGGGGCAGGATTTTTTTGGGGCACATGGATAGGGGGGCTCTACACATTCGTAGGACTTGTGTTGGGTTCCGCGCTTGGATTTTGGATAAGCAGGTATATGGCGGGGGAGGCGGTTAGGCGATACATCAACATAAGAATCTGGAAGAGGATAGAAGAAGAAGCCTTCATAAAACCATGGAGAGCGGTTTTAATGGTGCGGCTCTGCCAAATGGTGCCTTTGGGAGTGGGAACATATATGTTTGGAGTAACCAGAGTGCCATTTTGGAAGTTTTTCGGAGGAACGTCTCTTATTCTTTTACCAAACGCCTTTCTTTTCTCGGCGATAGGGGAATCAATCGGAGGGTTTATATTTGAAGGAACGATAAAAAACATGGTAGAAAAAGGAACGCTGGCGCTTTTTGGGATATGCGTCTTGGTTGTAGGGGGATATATAGTAAAGAAACGAAGCTCTAAATCCTAAAAAGCTTAATCTCTAATCTTTAAGCCCTAATCTCTAAACAATCTCAAATTTGTCAGCTGATGGATAAAATTCAAAGCAAGTCGTTCCGTTTTTGAAATTTGAATTTTGAAATTGTTTAGGATTTAGAGATTAGAAATTAGAGATTACAAAATATATGAAAATATTAATAACTGGCGGAGCTGGATTTATCGGCTCTCATCTTGCGGGCAGGCTTCTGGAGGAAGGGAAAGAAGTTGTTGTTCTTGATGATTTCAACGATTACTATAATCCGAAATGGAAAGAGGAAAACACAGAAGCGTATAAAAAAAATAAAAACTTCAAGCTCTTCAGGGGTGATATATTGGATGAAACGCTCGTGGATGAAATTCTAAAAACAGAGCGCGTTGAAACTATCATTCATCTTGCCGCCCGCGCGGGCGTGCGCCCCTCCATGCAGAATCCGGCGCTGTATCAAAAAGTGAATGTGGAAGGAACAAAAGTTATTTTGGAAGCCGCGAGAAAACACGGAATAAAAAACATCATTCTTGCCTCCTCCTCGTCCGTATACGGAAACCAGAAAAAAATGCCGTGCTCCGAGGATGATTCGGTGGATAACCCCGCCTCTCCCTACGCCGCGACAAAACGGGAGATGGAGCTTCTCGCAAAGACCTATCACAATCTCTATAGCACGAATATCGCCTGCCTGCGCTTTTTTACCGTCTATGGAGAAGGGGGACGACCCGACATGGCGCTATATATCTTTATGGAAAAAATAGCAAATGGAGAAGAAGTTCAAAAATTCGGAGATGGCTCCTCTATGCGCGACTATACCTACATAGGAGACATAGTGGACGGCATCACTCGGTGTATCGGAAAAAACTTCGGATATGAAATCATCAATTTGGGGAACAACAGCCCCGTCTCTCTGAATGATTTTATTGCCGCGATTGAGAAAGCAACCGAAAAAAAAGCAAAAATAAAAGAGATGCCGAAGCAGGAGGGAGATGTGGAAAAAACCTGGGCGGACATCGCAAAGGCAAAACGCCTCCTCGGTTGGGAGCCAAAAACTTTGCTGGAGGAAAATCTTGCAAAGATCGTTTTGTGGTACAAAAAATACAGGCTATAAAAATCTCAAGCGAAGCCTAAAAGTGCCACCCCTTTTCGCGGAAGTACGCGATTGTTTTTTTAAGTCCCTCTTCAAAGCTCGTCTTCGCGCGGTACGAAACTATGGAATAAATCTTTGTGTTATCGCTCTCAAGCCTCTCAATGTCCCACGGGCGGAGCTTCTTCGGGTCAATCCATATCTCAATCTTCTCATGCCCCATAAGCCGACCAACGAGATGAGCAAGGTCTTCAATGGTGATGCAATCAGACGCTCCAAGATTATATATCTCGCCCGGTAAACCCTTCTCAACAAGTTCAATCGCGTATTCCGCCGCGTCCTCAACATAAAGAAAGTCGCGGGCGGACTTGATATTTCCCAAACCGATCCTTGGACCCTTATCAAACTGTGTAATAATTTCCGGAATAACATACTCGTGCGTCTCACGTGGCCCATAGCAGTTAAACTGCCGGAGCGCGACCGCGTGCACGCCGCCCTCGTGATACCGGACAGAACAGAGATAATCCGCGGCGACTTTGGATACTCCGTATGTTGACTGCGGATGAATCGGAATATCCTCATTTATCTTTCCCTTCTGCGAGCCATACTCCTCGGCGGAGGCATACTGGAGCATCTTCGGAATCTTGTATCGCTCGCACGCGCGAAGCACGTTTAATGTCCCGTTCGCGTTTGTCTCAAAGAAAAGCTCGGGGTCGTCAAAACACTCGGGGATATAGGGCTGTGCCGCGAGATTAATGACACGGTCAAAAGCATATTTCTTAAACACGCGGTCAAGGTCGCTCGGCGTCCGGATGTCTCCCCACTCAAAAATCGCCTTTTTATTAATAAGTTCCCTTACTCCGCTGATAAGATTATCCAAAACAACAACCTCGTGTCCCTTCTCAATAAGCCTATCTACGACGTGGGAGCCGATAAACCCAGCACCACCTATGACACAGTATTTCATACAAAAAATAATATACTAAATAAAAAAAGAAACACATATTGACTTTTAATTAAAAAAATGGTAAAAGAGTGATGGGTCCCTATTACGTGAACCTGATGAAAGGAGCGGAGGGATGAAAGTCTCTCGCGCGGACATTGAGGTTTTTTTTCCGATAACAGTTCAGGAAATCCGAGACGTCGGAAAGCTCATCGGGGAGTGGGGAAATGTCTACCAACACTGCCTGACTGTGGCGGTAGTGGCGGACATCCTGTCCCGCTACCTCGTCCTAGGCTTTGAAGTTGTGGTCCAGGCTCTCGCACACGACGTCACGAAGCGGTTAGAGCGCCGACCGCAGGACTTCACAGCGGAGGAGGCCGACGTGCTCCGGAAATTCTGGGAAGAAATTCCCGAGAACATCCGGATGGCGACTGCCCCTCTAATTGAAGAGGTGGCGACGCAAGAAACCATTGAAGAGATGGTCTTGCGCTGGGCAGACATGAGTACATACGAGGACCAGGTAGTCGGCCACGTCGCGCGCTTTAAGAAGGCGCGCGAGCGCTGGCCTGATCTTTCGCCCACGCTCCACATGGAGTACGGCGAGAAGATGGCGGGGGCAATCTGCGATGCCCTCACCAAACGAGAAATATACGTCGCGCCAGACCAACTTCTGGATTGGGTGAAAGCCCAAATTCAGGAAAACTGATCCGACACGGCGGGGAGGAAACAAAAAACTCCTCGCAAAACCCAAACCAAGAGGGCACATCCGTGCCCTCTTTCATTTTCTAGCCTACCCAAGTACCATAAAGAAATAAAGAATATAAAAATAAATACCAAAAAAATCAATGTTTGGAGGCTGAATCCTCAAACATACAATCTTTAGACGTCTGACGTCAAAAGATTAAAAAACACGGAGCATATGATAAAACACATACCAGTTTCAGAACCGAATATCGGAGAAAGAGAAAAAGAGCTTGTCATGGACGCCATCAAGAAGGGCGATATCTCCGGCACGCACGGGGAATATATCAAAAAATTTGAGGAAGGATTTTCAAACTACGTTGGTTGCGGGTACGGAATCGCAACGTCAAACGGCACAACCGCGCTTCATCTCGCGCTTGTCTCGCTTGGTATCGGAAAAGGTGACGAGGTCTTGGTCTCAACCTTTACCAACATGGCTTCCTGTTTCGCGATTCTCTACTGCGGAGCAACGCCCGTGCCAATTGATATTGAGGAGGATACATGGAACATAAACCCAGCGCTTCTTGAAGAAAAAATAACGGCGAACACAAAAGCGATCCTTATTGTTCATATCTATGGCCATCCCGTAGATATGGATCCGATTCTTGAGGTTGCAAGAAAGCACAACCTGAAAGTGATTGAGGATGCCGCTGAAGCTCATGGAGCGGAATATAAGGGAAAGAAAGTGGGCTCGCTGGGAGATGTCGCCTGTTGGAGCTTTTATGCCAACAAAATTCTTACAACAGGTGAGGGGGGGATGCTCACAACAAACAATCCGGAACTTGCCGAAAAAGCCCGCTCTCTCCGCTCGTTCTCCTATGGAAAAGAACATCGCTTCATGCACGAGGATATCGGATTCAACTACCGCCTCACAAATCTGCAAGCGGCTCTGGGGTGCGCGCAACTGGAGCAAATAGAAGAAATAATAGCGAAAAAACGTCAGATAGCGCAGTGGTACAAAGATGCCCTAAAAGACGTACAGGAACTCCAACTGCCGGTGGAAAAACCATACGCGAAAAACGTATACTGGATGTTTCATATTGTTCTTCAGGGGAAGTGGGAAGAAAAAAGAGACGAGGTGATAAGGCGATTAAAGAATGAGGGTGTGGAAACGAGAGAAGCCTTCATTCCTTATAACATGCAGAAAATAATGATTGAAAAAGGCATGACAAAATCGGAAACGTGTCCCATAGCGAACAAAATTGGAAAAAGTGGCTTTTATCTGCCAAGCGGAATAAATCTCTCCTGTGAGGACGTGGAATACGTCGCCACCAGTCTAAAAAAATCTCTGGAACTTTCATGAAAGCACGGATAAAAAGCACGGGACTTTATCGTTTTTTCCAACGCATCAGGTGGAGCATAAAAGCCCGCCTTCTTCCGTACGACAAAGCATATGCTCGCACCAAGAATGGCGAGTTTTTTTTAAACACAAAAAGCTGGCAAACCGCGCCTCTGCCGTGCCAGTACGGAAAAACATATCTATGTTACGAAGAGGAGGAATCAAAACAATTTGAGGAGCTTATAGAGAAAGGCGATATGGTGTTTGATATCGGGGCGCAGGTCGGCTATTACACCCTCCTTGCGGTAAAAACGGGCGCCGGACGGGTTTACGCGCTTGACATCATGAACACCTATGTGCGCGAGGCAAAAAGGCAAGTCGCGCTAAACGGCTTTGAAAGTAAGGTGGAGGTATTGCGCGTAGCGCTCGGAAAAAAAGACGGTGAGCCCCTCACATTTCAAAATTATTTTTCAAAAACAAAAATGAAATCCGTAACCTTGGACACCTTTTGCAAAGAAAAAAATATCGTTCCGAATGTGATAAAGATTGATGTTCAGGGAAACGAGCTTGCTGTTTTGGAGGGGGCGAAAGAAGTCTTAAAAACACACAAACCGAAAATAATGGTGATGCTCTACGATGAATTGTTAAAAGAGCGAAATCAGACGAAAGAAGAGGGAATCGCGCTTTTGGAAAACGCGGGGTATGCCGTAAAGCTCTTTGCCGAAGACCACGCGTATCTCGCCCTGCCGAAGTCTTAATTTTTCAAAGGAAAAGTTCCCGCGAACACGTCCAGTATCGCATGGAGGATAACTGAATGCGCGCTCTCTACAATGCCGTACGAAAATACGGGAGTGTGTATATTAACGTCTCCT
>MFKK01000030.1 GCA_001781035.1 Candidatus Jorgensenbacteria bacterium RIFCSPLOWO2_01_FULL_45_25b
GTGAGGAATATACAGCGTATCTTGTGAACTTTTTTTGACAAGTTGTAGCCATGATTTTGGAATTGCAGTAGAACAATTTTTACGCAATAGATCTATTGTCACAAAGCCTCAAACGAGATATTCTAAATCTGTCATGACGAAATCAGACTCTCTATCAGAAAAAGTTCACTCTCAAAAAAGAAAGGAGGAGGAAAAGGACGCGGAACGGCGCGCTCAAAAACTTGGTTTTCTGTATCTTGACCTTATTTCGGTTAAGGTGCCGACAGAAATTAAGGCGCTTGAAATTCTTCCTGAAGAAGAATCAAGAAAAACCCTCCTCTGCCCCCTTCACCTTCTCCGCAACAAACTTATTATCGCGGCATTTGACCCGACGTCAGAAAACTCCAAGAAAACCCTTAAACGCTTGGAAGAAAAATATGAGCTACAGATTGTCGTCGTGTCTTTAAGCAGTCTTGAAAACGCGTGGGGATATTATAAATACACCACGGACGAAACAAAAGAAATCAGCGGGAGGGTAGAAATTAACGAAGAAAGGCTTCTCTCCATCCGAAACGAGATTAAAGCGATGCCAGAAGCAAAAAACGCGGTTGAACGAGCCGAAGCGGGACACACCTCACAGTTATTGGAAGTTGTATTGGGAGGAGCGCTCGCTCTTTCTGCCTCTGACATTCACTTAGAAGCCATGGCGTCCTCGGGCATCCTACGCTTTCGCATAGACGGACTCTTGCATACCGTCTACGACGTCCTACCTCTTCAAATATATCGTTCTCTTCTTACCCGCATTAAGCTCCTTTCCTCCTTAAAACTAAACATCACTTCGGAGGCGCAAGACGGAAGGTTTACCATTGACCTGAAAGAACAGGATATTGAAATAAGAACATCCGTCATCCCTTCAGAATACGGAGAAACAATTGTGATGCGCGTGCTTGACCCATCCTCTTTAAAAATTGACTTGGAAGAACTTGGCTGGAGAGAAGATGACTTAAAAATCTTAAACGAAGAGATTGTGAAACCAAACGGACTCATCCTAAACACAGGCCCCACGGGTTCGGGAAAAACAACAACGCTATACGCGATTTTAAGACGCGTCTTTCGTCCGGAGATTAAAATTATTACGATTGAAGACCCGATAGAATACCACCTTTCGGGAATTTCACAAACACAAGTGGATACTGAAGCAAAATACACGTTCGCGAGCGGGCTCCGCTCCATATTGCGGCAGGACCCAAATATCGTGCTAGTGGGAGAAATCAGAGATAAAGAAACCGCGGGCATCGCGATAAACGCCTCCCTCACCGGCCACCTGGTGTTTTCAACCCTTCACACAAACGACGCGGTGGGCGCAATTCCGCGTCTTTTTGATCTTGACGTAAAACCGCAGGTGATGGGCCCGGCGCTCACGCTTGTTGTCGCGCAAAGACTTGTTCGGACACTCTGCAAGGCCTGCAAAAAACCGCTTCCGACTGATTCGGAAACGCAAAAAAAACTCTCCTCCTTTCTTCAGTCGCTTCCGGCAAGAGTTTCACGAGACCCCTACTCCAATCCCAACTTGTTTGAGTCCGTAGGCTGTTCCGCGTGCAACAACTTCGGATACAAGGGAAGGATTTCCATTTTTGAGCTCTTCCGAGTTGATGAAACCATTGAAAACTTGATATATCAAAACCCGACGGAAACACAGCTAAGACTCGCGGCAAAAGAAAAAGGCTTTGTTACGATGCAAGAAGATGGAATATTAAAAGTCCTCTCCGGCATCACCACTTTTTCAGAAGTAGAACGCCTAACGGGATCCATCTCTTTTTTACAAAAAACTTCCTAACGTTTGCGTTGGAATGTTATTCGTAGGTTTGAATAGGTCTCAAAAATCCCAGAAACAGATCTGTGGGCGAAGTTTGCCAAAAGGCGAAAGGGACTTTACTGAAAAAAATTCAGAAAAGGAAGAATGTTTCTGAGGAGTTCCCCAGCCGAAGCCAAAGAGTCCTAAAAGCTAAGAAACGATCCAAGTTCGCCCACAGGTCCGTACCTGGGATTGTGGGTAAGAGTATAGCATATTATCTTTTTCTTGTCAACATTTAATTTATTCTAGTTATAGCTATGAAAAAGCAACCTATTCAAACTTCAGACGACAAAGAAGTTGACATCGCCCTCCGACCCTCCTCGTGGGATGAGTATGTGGGTCAAACAAAAATTAAAGAGAGTGTCCGTCTCATATTGGAAGCGGCAAAACAAAGAGGGGAAAGCTCCGACCATCTGCTGTTTTATGGACAGGCGGGGCTAGGGAAAACAACGTTGGCATATCTTATTGGAAGAGAAATGGGAGTATCTGTGCGGTCAACAACGGGGCCAACGCTTGAAAGAACGGGAGATGTGGCGGCAATTTTAAGTAATCTTGAACCGCACGAAATTCTCTTCATTGATGAAGTTCATCGGATGAGCAGCGCGGCGGAAGAAATTCTCTATCCGGCGCTGGAATCAAGAAAACTTCACCTAGTCGTGGGCAAGGGGCCTTCCGCAAAAACGGTTTCTATTGACCTTCCTCCATTTACGGTTATTGCGGCAACAACAAAGGTAAACATGCTCTCCTCTCCTCTAAGGTCCCGCTTTGGAGCGATTTTTCGTCTGGATTACTACCAAACGGAAGACATTCAAATGATTATTAAAAGGTCAGCAAATATCTTGGGCGCGGAGATAAAAGAAAAAGCCGTCCATCGTCTCGCGAAAGCGTCCCGCCTCACTCCCCGAGTCGCGAATCGCCTTCTGCGAAGAGCGAGAGACTACGCGCAAGTTCATCAAGAAAACATCATTGACGAAGAAGCCGTACTCCGCACGCTTGAAATGCTTGAGGTTGATGAGTTTGGGCTAGAACGCGCCGATCGTGAACTTCTCCAAACAATGATTGAAAAATTCAAGGGCGGTCCGGTTGGTCTAAGCTCTTTGGGAGCTGCTATCCACGAAGAGCCTGGAACAATTGAGGAAGTGTTTGAACCATACCTTATCATGCTCGGCCTCTTAAACCGAACACCAATGGGACGAATTGTTACCGAAAAAGGACGAGAGTATTTGGAAAACAAATTCTAAGCTTACCAACCCAGAAACTTACAACTTTCAACTTATTTATAAACTATCCAATCTGATTGTCTCACCCCCCCATCCTTATCAAACACCTTCAAAAAAATCTTATTTTCCTCCTGCAACTGGTCAAACACATACCACCGAAAGGGATATGATGTTCCTTGCGGAGAAACATTGCTTACAAGCTTATCATTCACATAAAGCTGAACGGTCTTAATGTCCTTCTCACTGACAACATCCGCGCTTACTAAAAATGGCGAGGAAACAAAACTTCCGTTTTTTGGCAAAACATTCATCACATCAATCGTTTCGGAAAAAACAGGCGCGAGTCCTCCGAAGAAAGATGACGGAAGCGCTTTTTGATACGAAGAGTAAGAAGAAATGTTTCCTCGCGCCCAAGCCTGCACAGCCTCCTCCCAATTCACGAATTGAGAGTCTTGATACGGATTATTGGGAAATGCTCCTAACGGGTCATTCTTATCCACATAATAAAGAATACTGTGCGCCTGTGGGGAAGAACCGGGAACCGCCGGAGACGCCCACACGCCGTTTAACATCGGCTTTGAAGGAAGCTCCTGTGGAAGAGGGCGAGTAAATGTCTCTGATGGAAAATTCGTGAGCGCTTCGCGCAAAAAACTGCTCCAAATAGGGACGGCGGCTAAAATGCTTCCACCACTCTTTTGAAGAGCGGTATTATCATTATTCCCCGCCCAAACTCCAACCGTGAGAGATGGTGTATACCCCATCGCCCACGCGTCCCGATAATCGTTCGTTGTTCCTGTTTTCAAAGCAACCTCCCTCCCCGGAAAAACCGTAAGGGAAAGGCTTCCCTGAAAAAGCTCCGACCGCAAATCCTTATCAGACAATATCTGGCTAACCATTCGCGGATACTGGGAATCCATCACCCGCTTCGCCTTGTCTTTATAACTTTCAAGAACCTTCCCCTCCCGGCTCTTCACCTCCAAAATCATCGTCTGGTCATGGCGAGTTCCCTCCTGGGAAAGCGTGGCGTAAGCATTTACAAGCTCCACGAGCCTCACCTCCCCGCCTCCCAACACAAGCGAGAGCCCGTATCGCGCCCTCTCTCCCAACGTGGATATTCCAAAATCGCGAAGCGTTCCAAGCACCGAATCAAAACCGGCAAGATACAGCACCTTAACCGAAGGAATGTTTAAAGACTGCGAAAGCCCTTCGGCAAGAGTTGTTGGCCCCCGAAAAATTCCATCAAAGTTTCTCGGATGAAAACACTCCTTGTTCTCAACTAAGAAATTAGGAGAGGCGGGACAATTTGGGTTCTGCGCCGAAAACTCCGTGGGCACATCAAACACAACCGATTGCGGAAGGTATCCTTTTGAAAAAGCCGTCGCGTACGCGAAAGGCTTAAGAGCAGACCCCGGCTGGCGAAGCCCCTGAAGAGCAACATTAAAACTTGGCTCAAACTTACAACTCACTCCCGGCACGCACCCCGCGGGCTCGGAATCAAGAAAAGGGTCTTTTGAGCCGACAAGCGCGAGAATCTGTCCCGTCTTTGGATCCTGCGCGACAAGCGCGGCGTTTCGTCCGTCATACAACTCCGAATTTCGCGCCGCGCCCTCGGTAATAGCCCTCTCCGCAATCTCCTGCAACTTCCAATCCAAGGTGGTAATAACTCTTAGTCCGTCATTCATAACCGCCTTCTCTCCGTACTTTTCAAGCAAGTAATCCCGAACCGCGAGCGAAAAATGGTAGGCTCTCATTAAAGCGGGTCTCTGAATAATAGCAAGCTTCTCCTTCTTCGCCTTTTCCGCCTCCTCCTTTGAGGCAAAACCCAAAGCAACCATTCTGTCTAACACGTAGTGCTGTCTTTGAAAAAGCTCCTTCGCGTTGCTTCCAAATGGAGAAAAATAGGTTGGCGCCTTCAAAAGAGACGCGAGAAGCGCCGACTCCGAAAGCGTCAGCTCCTTCGCGTGCTTGTCAAAATACGTCTCGCTCGCCGCCTCAACTCCGTAAGCGTTTGAACCAAAAGGAATCTGATTAAGGTATAGATTGAGAATCTCGTCCTTTGAATATCGGCTCTCAAGTTCAATCGCGATAATAAGTTCCTTTAATTTTCTGGTAAGCGTTTTCTCACGGCTTAAAAACACGTTTTTCGCGAGCTGTTGAGTAATCGTGGAACCTCCCTGCGCGAATCGCCTCTCTTTTAAATTCACAAGAGCGGAACGCGCGATAGCCTTCCAGTCAAACGCGGGCTGATTGTAAAAATTATCATCCTCCGCGGCAAGAGCGGCTTTTTTTAAATAACCCGGAATCTCCTCAAAAGGAATAATAGTTCTTCTCTCCTCCCCATGAGCCTCATAAAGCAAAATCTTTCCGGTTCGGTCAAATAGTTTGGTTGATTCCACTATCTTTTTTGTTTGCAGTTGGGAAGACGAGGGGAGCTTAACAACAAGAAAAGAAACATAAAGAGCGCTTGTGGAAGCAACAAAAAGAATAAAAGAAAGAAGAACTCCAAAAAAAACAAAAAACACCCTCCATCTGGAAATACGGCGCCCCCTTATTCGCCGAGCAATTTTTTTAAGTTTTTTTGAATGTCCTCTAAAAAATTTCATAATCTATGCCCATACAAGTGTATCACTAGAATCTTCAAATCGTAAGCTTGTCAAAACTCCACAAAATGTAATCTCTAAGCTCTAAACAATTTCAAATATCAATCCGTCAGCTGACGGACAAAACACTTTCCCCATTTTTTTGAAATTTGGGTTTTGAATTTGTTTAGAGATTAGAAATGAGAGCTTAGAGATTAAACTTTCAGCTTGTCGTAAATCCAACAGCCCCTCACAATTTCTGTTCGGGGCCGTTAGATATTAAAAATTTTGTCTTACATCTCCTCGTCTTCTTTCTCATCCATGCCCTCATCCATATCCTCCTCGTCCATACTCTCATCCGCGTCTTCCTCGTCATCCTCGTCGGAAGAAAGAGAAAGGGGGGCGGGGCGCACCAAGGTTTCCAACTCTAACATCATAAAAAATATATTAGACCTACTGCGTAAAGATTTTCGTCACGAAATTTCAAAATCGTGAGCGAAACGAAGTCAAAAAAAGTGAGCAATATACAACGTATCTTGTGAGCTTTTTTTGATAAATTGCAACTATGATTTTGGAATTGCAGTAGAACAATCTTTGCGCAGTAGGTCTATTCTTCTCAAACGACCTTTGGATAAGTATTGGGACCTCTCTCGCGATTATCCCATGATTCTTGGGGTAGTATAATAAATTCTCTCCGTGTGTCAACAGGAGTTTTTTTATTAAACATGAGAGGGAGGCGCGTGATGAGAAATCGCGATTGCGACAGCGAGCGCGTCCGTAACGTCATCCAACTTACCAGTGCCAGAAATTTGCAAAAAATGCCCCACCATGCGGGCAACCGCCTGCTTTGATGCTCTACCACTTCCGGCAACCGCGAGCTTAACCTCGAGCGGCGTAAGCTCAAAAAAAGGCAGTGAAGAAAAAGAAAAGACGCGAAGAATAACGCCTCTCGCCTGCGCGACATCAATGGCGGTTTTTTGGTTGGAAGAAAAATAAATTTTCTCAACACCCGCAATACGAGGACGATAAGAAGTGATAAGGCCCTGGAGTTCCCTGTCTAAAACAAGCAATCTTTCGGCTAAAGAGAGGGGGGGGAGATTAAAAATCCCGCTCTGAACATGAAAAAGCTTCCCGTTCTTTTTTTCAATCACCCCATACCCAATCCTCGTCGTACCGGGATCAATTCCAAGAATAATCATAAAAATGCTAAATCCTAATCGGAGTTTAAGGTTTAGAGATTAGAGTTTAGGATTTAGAGATTATCCTCTAATTGGCATCACAACATACAAAAGCCTGTGCTCTCCCTTGCTCCGAAGCATAGCAGGCTTGTCGTTTCCGGCAATCGCCAAAGAAATTTCAGGCCCCTTAAAAGTCTTTAAGCCGTCCAAAAGATACTTCCAGTTAAAGGTAAGCTCAAAGCCCTCTCCCTCTATGTTCGCGGGCATCTTGTACACATTCTCTCCTAAGGCGCCTTGAGAAGACTTAATTTCCAAAAATTTCTTCCCTCCTGAAGCCTCTAAAAGAACATCATTTCCTTTTCCCGAAAGCGAGCTCACCGTTCGCACGGCGTTCAAAAATTCCAAACGGTCAAGAAATGCTTCGCTTTTAAATCCGGAGGGAATAATCTGGCGATAATCGGGAAAAACGCCGGCAACCAGACGTGAAATCACGCGTCCCCGCGGAACAAGAAAGAGAATTTGTGTTGAATCGTATGATATTCTAATCTCCCCATCTTCGCCCGTCGACGCCTCAAACAATAACTTCGGCATGGTGGAAACGGTGCGAATGGGAATGGTAAGCGAAACGTCTCGGGAAGAAGACGTGAAAGAATTGACGGCAATAATTCTTTCCGCGAGACGAAAGCTGTCGGTGGCGGCAAACGCAAGCTCTCCGTCGCAAATTTGAATATGTATACCACTAATCTCCGGCCGAATATCGGAATAAAGAGTTGCTTGAGAAGTTTGAGACATCGCCTCAAGAAACACAGAAAAAGGAAGAGTAATTTCTCCTCTCACTTCAGAGAGAACCGGAATAATGGGAAAATCATCGGAAGCTTGCCCATGAATATTCGCCTCATAATTTTCGGTAATAATATGAAGAGTTTGGTGTTGTGGTGAATCTATTGAGCCCGCAATCTGCTCCAGCGTAATTCTCTCACTGGAAAGATTCTTCACAATGTTATAAAACACCTGAAAAGGAACAGTAAAACTGCCCTCGCGCACAACTTTGCACAATAAAGAGTATTCAATAACAAGTTCTAGATCGGTTGTGGTAAGTGTAAGTTTTTCATTTTGCGCCCGAAGAAGAACGTGTTTTAAAATAGGCAAACTGGTATGTTCTCCCCCAACCGACTTCTCAACCACCCCTAACACTTCCAACAGCTTACTACGTAATACTATAGTATGTAATAAATTAGTAGTCATAGTAGAGATGGTGGATATGTGGAAAAGATAAACGAAGGAAGGAAATAAGTGAAATATATGGGAGATATAAAAAGAAAAACATGTGGATAATTCAACGTCTGGCGGGGATAAAACAAGGGAACGACCCCCAAAAAGAAAATAAGAAGAACTTATCCACGCGCAACCCCCGCCTCTCTCCAGCGCTTATCCACAACTTGGTAAAAAGAACAATATTAATTAGGTGCTCTTCTCCAACCCCTCTCTGATAAGCATGATTTTTTGATTGAGCCCGGAATTTTGGCTAATCTCTTTCGCAACCTTCTCGTACGCGTGAATCGCTGTCGTGTGGTCTCTCTTTCCCATTTTTTCTCCGATATGCGGATAGGAAAACCCAAGAACCTCTCTCATAAGATACATACAAATTTGCCGGGGTTCAACAACCTCCCTCTTTCTGCTCCGGCTAACAAGCTCTTGGGGGGAAATTCCAAAAAATTGGGCGACAACCCGAACGACATCCGCTGTGGCGACACGCTTAGAAACTCTAGTTGTTGCCTCATGAATAATATCCTCAAGCTTTTTCGTGGTAACCCTCTCGTTTTTAACTTGCTGGCAAAAAATAATCTTATTGAGGACTCCCTCAGCCTCCCGAATGTTGTTTTTCACCCGCAAAGCAACCTCCTTTAAAATATCCTCGTCTATTGAAACGCCGTGCTCCTGCGCTTTTGCCCGCAAAATCGCGAATCTCATTTCGTAATCCGGATAGGCAACATCAATAATCATACCTCCCTCAAATCGGGAACGGAGCCGTTCCTCAAGCGTGGGAATGGCGGCGGGTGGGCGGTCGGAAGACATAATAATCTGCTTATTGTGTTCGTAGAGTGTGTTGAACGTATAGAAAAACTCCTGTTCGGTTGCCGGCTTCCCTCCGATAAACTGAATATCGTCAACTATCAAAACATCAATATCGCGGTACTTGGTTTTTACGTCCTCCATGCGCTTGTTCCGAAGCGCCCACACGACATCATTGATAAACCGCTCGGACGTAACGTAAAGCACCCGAACCTTGTTGTAGTATTTTTTCAAAATCTCGTTTCCGGCGGCCTGAATAAGGTGAGTTTTTCCAAGCCCAACTCCCCCGTAAATAAAGAGAGGGTTATACTTTTTCCCCACATCTTCAATAATGGCCTGCACGGCGGCGTACGCGAGCTCGTTTGATGAACCGACAACAAAAGAATCCAGCGTATATCGGGGATTGATGTTAGTTTTTGGGTCAATATGAAGCTCCAAAAGGGGCTCTTGGGGCTTAAGAAACTGTGAAACCACCGCGTTCCCCCCCTGCTTTCTTTGAATACGCCTCTGAACAGCCTCGGCGGTATTGGCATTCACAACCGCATAGTCAACGCTTCGGATAGAGCCGTCCAAGTTGCGAAGCGACCCTAAAATAATTTTATGATACCTGCTCTTTACCCACTCCTTGGCGAAATTGTTTGGAAGTCCGACAAGCACCGCCCCGTCCTTCTCGTCTTTACTCACAAGCTGGCTCTGTTTCATCCAGGTAAGAAAGTTCGGGCGGGAAATCTGCGCCTCAATGTCTCCCAACACCACCTCCCAAATTTCATCGTTGTTCATAAAAAAATATGTTACAAAAACTCTTCTTACTGCGTTAATGATAACGATATTTTTCTGCCTTGCAACGTTGAAGAAGAAAGAGATGTGTGCTTTAATCATCCACCGCGCGAAAAAAGTTCGCGCTAAAGTTAATAACCTGTGGAAAACATGAAAAAAAACGAAACCTGTACAAAAAAAAGAACATCAGATATAATAAAAAGGCAATTAAAGAAGAGAAAACACCAAACAGCACCTTTTTAAGTCGTTGTTTTGCGCTTTTCTCTTTAATCCTTACTCTTTCACGTATGAAAAGACCCTATCAGCCAAAAAAGAAAAAAAGAGCCAGAACGCACGGCTTTCAAAAGAGAACGAAGACGCCGGGGGGAAGAAATGTCTTGAAAAGAAGAAGAAGAAAGGGAAGAAAGAAGCTAACGGTATAATAAAACCGACCCGCCCCAATAATCGGTGGGCTTGCCCGCCGGGAGGCGGGCAATTTTTGTATGTCTATGTCAAAAGCGCTCTTAATAAAAAGAAGAAGAACGGGAGAGGGAGCGCCCCCTCTTTTTATCGTCGTTGGAAAAAAGATATTTCCGAAAGCAACAGCGAGAAATCTCATCAAAAGGAGGCTCCGCGCGATTATGCGCCCAGTGTTGCAAGAAAGGAAAGAAGCGTTCACAATCATAGTGCAAAAGGAAGCGAAGGAGATGTCGTTTCAAGAGTTAAAAGAAGCAACTCTGTCAAATATCGGAAAACAAAAATAAACGGCGCCAAATATGGGAAATTTTTTTCACGCCATTCTCTACGAACCGATCTTAAAACTGCTCATCTGGATATACGAGACGATAGCCTTTAACAGCTTCGGGCTCGCGGTCATATTTCTTACGATAGGAATCCAAATCATTCTCTTTCCCCTCTTTTGGAAAAGCGCCAAACATCAGGCGGTTATGCAAAAGCTTCAGCCGAAGGTGAAGCATATTCAAGAGAGTTTGAAGCACGACAAAGAAAAACAGGCAACAGAGCTCTTGAGTCTCTACAAAGAACATAAGATAAACCCCTTCGGAAGCGTCCTTCTTCTCTTTGTTCAGCTCCCAATTATTATCGCGCTTTATCAGGTACTCTTAAAGGAAATCTCAAGCGGGCTTTTTGACAATTTTATATTTTTAGGCTTAATTGACCTAAGGCAAAAAAGTTTGATATTGACACTCATCGCTACTCTCCTGCAATATATTCAGGGAAGGTTGAGTCTGCCAAAGACACAAGAGGCGAAAGGAGCAAATCCAATGGCGGATATGGGAAAGATGATGTTATATATGGGGCCCATCATAACTCTGGTGATTCTTCAAAGCCTACCCGCCGCCCTAGGGGTCTACTGGATAACCTCAACCATCTTCACCATTGGCAGGCAGATAATAATCAATAAAAAAATGAAAGAAAAAGAATTGAAAGTCCAAACATCATGATGGAAAAAATTGTAAAAAAACTGGAAGAGGCGATTGAGCTGATGGGGTTTGAGAAGCCGAAAATTACGATAGATGAAGAATATAGAAAAATTTCCGTCTTTATTGATGATGATATCGTGCAGTCGCAGGCGGAAGAAATGCTTCCGGCTCTGGATCACGTCTGCAACGCCATGTTAAGGAAGGAAGGGATTCAATCTTACGTCGTGGACTTAAACTACTACCGCAAAGAAAGAGAGCGCTTAATCATAGAACTTGCTCGAGCGGCGGCGCACAAGATAAAGATAACAAAGGAAGAGGTAGAGCTTCCTCCAATGAACTCTTACGAAAGAAGGGTTGTGCACGTGGAGCTTGCCGACAAGCCCGACCTAAAAACTGAAAGCTTAGGAGAAGGAAAAGACAGAAGAGTGGTAATAAAACTCATTGAAACGGCGTAAAAAGCTAATCTCTAATTCTGTTTTTGAGATTTAGATTTATTTAGAACTTAGAGATTAGGATTTAGAGATTAACTTTATATACCCCTCCATCATATCGGTTTAAGAAATAAAGTTCTCCATTGGAATATCTGGGATATATGCCATCAATCCCGGGAATTTCAGCCCCATAGCTGGAAAAAATCTTCTGAAAGAAAAAGGTATTTGTGTCCAGGCTGTATAAGTCGTCAATCGTCATAAGGGCTTTTTTGTAATAATCGTCCGGAAGGTGTGTTGATTCAAAAAAATCCTGCGGAACAAAGCAAAAAATCTCGCCATCATTGCTCGTGCATTTCTCGGGGAAGGTAGAAATGGAAAGAGGGAGAACTGATTCTTTTTGTGGGTTCAACGCGTCAAAGCCTCCATTCGTGCTGAATCGGAAAAGAATCTTCCCGTCGGGTGACCAGTGGAGAGAAAGCCCCTTTTCCGGAGCAAAAAAGGGACGAAAAAGGAGCGTTTTCAAATCAAGCTCCCACGCCCTTCCCTCATAAGACTCGGAAGGAAGCTCGGTAAGAAAAAGCCGGTCGGGAGAGGAAAGAAAACGGAAATGGGTGTTAAGCAGGCGAAAATTGCGCATAAGAGGCTTTATGGAAGGAGAGCCAAAGGCAAGGCGTATCTCGGAAAGCGTCTGAACCCCCTTCTCGTCCACAATACCATACAGCAACTCATCTCGCCCTCCCCACGTCGCATATCGCACCTCTTGGGGAAGGGGGCGCCACACTCCGTCAATCGTATCAAACGCGCCCCACTGAAGCTCCGCTCTGTCTCCAAAGGAAACAAGAAGGAGTCGTCCACTTGGGCTCTCGTCCGCGGTCTGGAGGTCAGAAATAGACTGAGACAGAACCTCCTCGTCAGGCTCGTCGTCAGAAATCAAAAAGACTCTTCCCTCGGGCGTAAGGTAGTATGCCTCTCCCGTATCGGAAACAATCCAGTAGCGAAAAGCCTCTCCGTCTGAAACCTTCTTGGGAAGAATGGAAGAGGAAGAAGCCGTATCGGGAAGCTCAACGTCTGCCTCCAAATTCGGAACAGTCTCTCCTCCAGTCGCGGGAGGTGATTGAGGAGAAGAAACCTCCTCCGTTCCCAGCGCTCTCGTCCAAACAACATACACTCCAATCCCAAGGAGAACGACAAGAGAAACGAGAATAGCGATTTTAATAAAAAGCGGTTTCATGGCTTATAATTTAAATTCAACGTGAAGGTGTCGGATTTTTTCATCATAGTTACAATTAAATCTATATTCTTTATCCTCGGGCGTAGTACAAATTTTAGTAATTTGATAGAAACGTTTTATCGCTAACGCATCACTAGACCTTTTTTTTGTTAAAAGTTTAGCAAGGGCATCGTTCCAACCAAGGTCAACCACAGGTCTGTCTGGTCCGTGAGCATTATGTCCAACTTCCGTTCCGCCGGTAATAATAAAACTACAACCACTTTCCTGTAGACAGCCAGAGTAAATTTTATTTAAATTTTTAGCGGTACTTTTTGGAAGTCCCGTCAAGCTTGTGCATCCAGCATATTGTTGGTCAATACAAGCGCCTCCGCCCGCACCTTTTCCACAAGAACTACTAATCGGAATACCAGTGTCTAAACCAACTAAAGCCATCTGCGCGTTAATTTCTTCAACAGTCGCTTTTTGAGAGGCCGGGCAGTTGTCATTTGTCACATTCCTGTTCCCCCCCTCTCCTTGAGTCTCGGTTTTTTCTTCTCCTTCTGGTTGTTCAACTCCATCAGGTGCTACACAAGGCAACCAAGCGCCAAAATTATTTGATTTTGGATATATTTTTTGTTTAATCTTTCCATCATCATCCTCGACCCTGTTAAAGGCATATATAAGACATTGAGCATTTTCCACTCCAGCAGCAGGAGGATCAGTGTTCCTAGTGAGGTAATCTATACCTGACGGAAGAGGAAGCTCCTTACCAGCAACATAGTAAAAAGGATATTTAAAAACAGTCATGCCTTCTTTAACCCATTCCTTAAAATCAGGAGTGCTACAAAAAAATTTCTTTTCGCACAATATGTGCTTTCCACTGGCGTTTTCTCCTTTAATAAAATCCTCAAACTTTGGACAGCCCTCAATCGCCTTCCCTGGGCAAACTTCAGGTTCTGGAATATAACATTGGCAGATTTGTTTGCCACCCGTAATTGCTACCGGAGCCTCGCCACGACCGCAAGGCTTAAGTCCTCCAGGCTTGTATTCAGGATTTTTTTGTTGTTCAGCCTCAATTGAACCGTCTTGATTTTTAACATCAACAGAAATAAACTCTTGCAAAGTAGATTCCTTCGTACATTCGGGATTTTTTTCAGGCTTCTCAAGCTCAGGCAGAGTAAGCGTAACAAGCTGGGGATTAATTGTCCGAAGGATCAAATGCGCCCCGAAAAGAAGAATAAGTCCCAAGATTGCCGAAGTAATCATATCCTTCCCCTCCTTCTTTTTATCAACCGCTCCTGAAACGCCGATATAAATCCCTCCTATCACAATCACTCCGACCGCGAGCGCGACGCCAAGCCCTTGGGCAAAGGAATAAAGCTCTGTAATCGTCTTCAAAAAATCAGTCTCCCCAAGCCCGGGAGGTGTCTCATGTTGGGTCGCGTTCGCCGCAAACGACAAAGAAACCGAAGAAAAAAACACCGCAACAGTAAAAATAAAACGTTTTATCATATTCACATTATATTCGTAGATTAGTAGACATTTGTAGACCCGTGATGAGCGAAGTCAAACCATTTGTAGTTTGGTGGGCGCTTAACGAACATAAAGATTCAACATCTGTTTCGCGGTTTCTCCGATTCCGCCAACTCTCTTCGCGAACCCGATAACCTCCGCCTTTCCGCCGGGAATACTGCTAACCGTAAGATTAAGCAAAGATTCGCTTCCCGAAAGAAGAATCGGTCTTGCATCAATCTGCCATCCGAATTCCAGCTCCCGCAAAGAAGACGCGGAGAAAAAGTAGGGATTGGAACGAATGAGAACCTTTGTTCCGGGAGAAACAATATGTTTTGGATAGGGATGAGTAAGAACAACCCGCGGTTTCACAATGGGAATTTGAATAACCCCGCTTGCGACAGCCCCCCTCAAAGAAACCGAAGCGCGAACGGTATATATATTACTCTGCGCCTTATTTATCTGAAAAGAAATTTCCTGCAACCCCCTTCCTTTCTGATATGGCTGGTTGTCCAGCGACCAGGAAATATCCGCCTGCGTAAGGTCAAGAACCCTGCCATCCTCAAAAAGAGAGACGGAGACAACCACTCGTGACCGAAGCGAAGGCAGAGCCCTTCCCTCATAAGAAGCGGGAACAAGAGTTCCCGCTCCCCATGTAAGAATAACCTGTCGGTCTATGGCAGAAGCAGTATTGGAAAAACAAACAATCAAGAACACGACAAAGAAAAATTGAACTAATATAAATTTAAGCATCTTTCAAGTTGGTAATCTCTAATCTCTAAATCCTAAAAAGTTTAATTTCTCATCTATAAATAAATTCAATGCATCGGCTGACGAACAAGCATTAAAAACGTAAGAACGTATTTTGAATTTTGATATTTGAGATTGTTTAGAGATTAGGGCTTAGAGATTAAGCAGTCCCCATCTCATATTCAGAAGGAACAAACTCTTCCTCCTCTTCTTGAATAACAGCAACGAATCTCATCTTCTCCGTCCTCCTCGCCTCTCGGTTGGTTGACCAAACACCGTAGGCGAAGACAATCGTATTGGTTGGAACAACGGGAAGAAAGTTCGCGGCATACTTCGCGACCTGATTGCCAATCTTCATCGCCCCCTTATTTCCCTTCATCGCCATCCATCCATTTGAAATCGCGGTCGCGGCCGCCTGCAGAAAAGGGGCGATAGCGAGACCAACCCCCGTTAAATCAAGCATGATTGCGATGCCGTCAAAAATAAACATCATAAAAACCCCGCCGATAATCTCAACCTCCATAAACGCCCTCACCTTTTTTGTTTTAGAATCATCAGCCATTGAAGTAACTAAAAACCAAGTCGGAAGTTTTAGCAATTAGCAACAGTCTTAGTAATTTATAATATCGTATTTCGCATTGGCGCTTGGAACTTGTATCATTAATTAGAAATTAGTAATTAGTAATTTATCTCAATCCTTTAATCTGCAATAACTGTTCGGGGTCTGTCGTGATAATCTGATCCTCGGTATACGAAGGAATGATTTTTATCGCGACGTGCTTTAATCCCGCGAAAAAAAGCCCCTCTCCAACCTTTGTCTCAAGTAAAAAGTTCTTTTCTCCCTCGGTAAGCCCGAACGCCTGCCGAACGGACTCTATTGAGGCCGGAGCCTGTTTTAAGAGAAGCTGAATGGAAGAGTTTGTGATAATCGGCCGTCCGTATTCGGAACGGAGAAAATCGTCCACGTCCTGCGTAATCGTGGTAACTCCCAAATAATACTTTCGCGCCCGCTTCACAAGCCCGAAAAGAAAGGAGGCGCTATCCTTGTACTTCATCATCCACCACGCCTCGTCAATCACAAGCACTCTGCGCTTCAGAGAGGAACGAATAAGATTCCAAACAAAGTTCAATATGACATACATCGCGATGGGCCGAAGCTCCTCCTCCAAGTCACGGATGGAAAAAACAATAAGACGGTTTTTAATATCAATGTTCGTCGGCGCGTTCGCGAACCCCGCGTACGACCCGCTCGTGAATTTTTCAAGCCTCTTCGCGAGTCCTTGTCCTCCGGCGGTGTTTGTCAAAACCGTCTGAAAGTCCTGAAACAAAGGAGGAGGAAGCGTCTGTGTCTTGGAAAACGTATCCGGCGTAATATCCCGAGAAGCGTAGGTTTCAATAAGCGCGCGGTCCAGAAGAGCCTCCTCTTCCGGCGTGATTGTCCCGAGCATCAGCTTCAAAAGCCCGGTCAAGTTTAAAATATGAGAACGGAACACGTCTGCCGGGTCCTCGTTCTCCGGAATGATGGGAATGTCAAAAGGGTTTACATGGTTTTGGGAGGAAAGCGAGATGCGGAAGTAGCTCCCTCCGATGGCGCGGGAAAGATTTTCATACTCATTTTCGGGGTCTATCACGATAACATCGGTGCCGAACATAAGAGACCGAATAACCTCAAGTTTCGTCGCGTAGGATTTTCCGGAGCCCGACTTGGCAAAAACGGTCGTATTCGCGTTCTCAAGCGAGAAGCGGTCAAAAATAATCAAACTATTGTTGTGCATATTAACGCCGTACAAAATCCCCTTGTCGGAGGTAAGGTCGGGAGAAACAAAGGGAAAAAGAGAGGACGATGGCCCGGAATTTAAGGGAGAGGTGTTTTGGAGGCGGTCGGTCGCGAGCGGAAGCGTGGAGGAGAAGCCCTCAAGCTGTTGGAAAAGAGCGGGCTTAACGTACACAAGACGGCTCTCTAAAAGAGTTGAAACAGAAGCTTCGGCCTTCTTTAGTTCCTCAATGCTTTTTCCATAGATTGTAATATAAACCCCGACCTGAAAAAGCTTCTCGCGCGCCTGCTGAAGCGAATCCCGTAGGCTTTCAAGGTCCTCATGCGCGGTCTGAAGCAGGGGGTCTCGTACCATCCCCTTCTCCTCTTTTTCCATAAGCTCCGCCTCAACGCGCGCGACCTTCTTTGTAAGATTGCGAAGCGCGAGCGAGGTATCCATCGGATGAACAAAGATGGAAATATCCATCATCTGGGGGAGATTGATAATCGGAGAAAACCATCCGCTTGAGACATAGCGGGGATAAGTAAACACAAAAATAGTTTTCGCGAAATACTCGCCAAGCTTAATATAATTTGAATTGACCTCAATGCCGGAGGGAGCGATAACCTGCGCCACGTCCGCGCTTGACGCCTCATATGGTTTTGGAATGTTAAGTTTCATAAGACCAACGCGAATAACACGAAATTCAATACGAACAACACGAACTTAAAATATAAATTTGGGATTTATGATGCGTTTGGGCTTGAGATAATACTGTCTAAAATTTACAAGAAGACCTAATTGAAGATTAGCACATTCAAGATAACGCAACACCTGATAATAGTCCCCCTTCAAAAGCAGGGGCTTTGCCTTCAATTCTATTAAAATTAAGTTTTCTACTACGAAATCCGCCTGATTGACGTCTGTGCCGGTACGAGTAAGAGTTTTTTCCCGAGTATAAGAAATGTTTCTTTCAAGAAACAAAGACTCAAGTAAATCCCCATACTGTTTCTCTCGGGCATATCTTCCAAGCTTGTCGTGAGCCCTATAAAAAATCCCGCCCAATACATAAGAGAGTTCCTTGTGGAGGATATCGTTGCGGACAGTAGAAGGAGTATGTATGAGCGCGGTCTGCATAGTGTTCGTGTTGTTCGTGCCTAGTTCGTGTCGTTCGTGTTGGGCCCAGCTATTGCAAAGCCTTCCTTCTCAATAAGCTCGGGATTGTAAAGGTTATAAAAAAGTTCCGCGATCTCATCATCGTCAAGCGGATGAGCGTGCAGTCCGATGCCCTGCAATCCGCTGGAAACCTCATCAACGCGCGCCTCAAGCTGTAAAAGGGCTTTTTGGTCCTCAATTCGCTCATCCGTCTTCGCTTTTGTCGGAGAAGGCCTGAATATATTCATAAATCCTTTTGTCGGAGAGGCAAAAGCAGCCGCGTCATACGGCACGACGACAAAGAAAGATTTTGTAACGATGGGGTTTTCCTCCACAAACGAACGGATAAAGTTCATATAATCCTCAATTTGTATCTTTAAAAGTTCGTTCTCTTCCTCGGCTCTGCGCTCCTCAATCTGCCGAAGGTAAGAAGAAACATTCACCTTTCGGGAGTGGATAAAAAATTGAACCGAGAAATCAAGTGTGTTCAAAAATGCCTGATAGGAACGAAGAATAATCTCTCTCTCCTCTTCCGATTTCAAATCAAAGTTAATTCCGGAAACCGCGAGAACCCGGCGAAACCCGCCCCTCTTAAGACGAATCACGCCGTCCTTAACGTCTTTCACGTCAACAAATTGTTGCGTCGCCGGAATCATTCTATCCATATCTATATTCTAGCGAATATAATCTCTAAATCCTAATCTCTAAATCTTAAACAATTTCAAATATCAAAATACGTTTTTGAGATTTTGATTTTGGATTTGTTTAGAAATTAGAACTTAGAGCTTAGAGATTAATGTTAGTAATCTACTCGTTTTGCCACCTCCTCCTCGCCCGTCAAATAGCGCACCCTCTGATACCGCGCCCGTTCCTGTTCCCCCTTAATTTGGTGAGGAGTTCGGGAGGTCTTCGTGGTAACAAAAAGCGTGATAGCCTTTATCTTTTCCTGCATATTCATCTTTCGGCGCATCGCTTCAATTTTTTCCAAGCCCGAGGTGTCAATGGTGGAGTATTTCACCTCCTCCCGTCTCCACGCGTAAACCCGAGGCTTCCACGCGTATCCAAGAGCATGAAAAAGCACGTAAATTAAGTCCTTGCCGTGTATTTTGATAAACGCGAGGGCGAGAGCGAATGCCCCGAGAAAAATGGTAATGATAATCCAAAGAAAGTAAGTGAAGACGCGAAACGAAAGCGCGCTCACAGCCACCGCTCCGGCAAGATATAAAAATTGCGGTAGGGTGAGGGGCCCGACAACTTTGGATTTTTGCTCAATAAATTGAGGAACTTGGAAGGTGGACATAA
>MFKK01000031.1:0-4630 GCA_001781035.1 Candidatus Jorgensenbacteria bacterium RIFCSPLOWO2_01_FULL_45_25b
CCTGACCAATTTTCAGCCCTCCCGAACCAAGCAACAAAACTTTTTGAATGTTGGATTTTGACATTGTTTAGAGATTAGAGATTCATGATTTCCTCAAGGAAATTATGAAATATCCACATCGTGTCTGTAGGGCCGGGAGACGCCTCGGGATGAAATTGAACTGCCCGCCAGGGAAACTTCTTATGTCGTATTCCCTCCACACTCCCGTCATTCGCGTTTTTAAACCAAACGCTCCAGCCCTTAGGCAGTGTTTTCTCGTCTACCGCGTATCCATGATTCTGCGAAGTAATGTAGCACCGCGGAAAGCTTGCCTCGCGATCGCGAAGCGATTTTGCGAGATCAAGGCAGGGCTGATTTTGCGAACGATGTCCAAACGGCAACTTATATGTCTTTGCTCCCGCGGCAAGCGCGAGAAGCTGTACTCCGAGACAAACTCCCAATATCGGCTTCCCCGACTCAAACGCTTTTTTAATATGCGCGATTGTTGGCACGCACGCCTCCGGATTGCCCGGACCATTTGAAATCACAAGTCCGTTATACTTCTCATTCGTAAAATCATAATCCCAAGGAACCCGAATAAGCGTAATTCCCGAACGTGAAAGCGAACGCAAAATATTTTCCTTGATTCCGCAATCAACAACCACTATCACCCTCTTTCCCTTTCCATACGCAATCTTCTTTTTACAACTCACCCGCGCCACCAAATTTTCCGTATTGGGATTATAAAAACCAAGGTACTCCTTTCCCTCGCTCAAATGCCCGAGCATAACCCCCCTTGTCCGAAGCGTCTTCGTAATCTCGCGCGTATCTACTCCGGTCAAAGCAGGAACTCTCCAATGCTTCAACCACTCGCCCAAAGACTCCTTCGCCTTCGCGTGAGAATATTTCTTGCTATATTCCCCAACCACAAGCCCCGCGACCTGCGCTTTCGCGGACTCAAAAAAACGGCGCTCCGGAACGCCGTAATTTCCTATTAAAGGATATGTACACACGAGTATCTGTCCCGCGTATGATGGGTCGGACAAACTCTCCACGTATCCCGTCATACCGGTCGCAAAAACCACCTCTCCTGCAACCGATACGGATGCCCCAAAACTCTCCCCCTCAAATACCGACTTGTCCTCAAGTGTGAGTTTCATAATTCACAAAGTAACCCCTCGTCGTCCCGTCTTGATGGAACTCGCTCAGCCCCTCAGCTCCGAAAGCTCTCGGGATCAAATAGATTATTTTCGCCTCTTTTGATAAAAATCCCATGAAAACGAAAATAAAAAAATACACCTTTTCGCAAGGTGCTTTCTGAAGTTCGCAATTCAAATGCCATTAAGATTCTATTGTACCCGATGAAAATCTCGTGTCAACACACACTCACAGAAGCTTCAAAAAATCTTTTTCAGAAACACCAGCTTGCTTCAAAATATTCCGCACAACAAATGATGGCAAATCAAACCTATCATGGCGGGCAATGGTTACTCTCAAATGAATTTTTACGCGATGTTGAAGTTGAACGTGACTGCCTGTCTGATGATGAATATAAAACCCCGCTTTCAGCAGGGCATTCACTATAATTTTTGCTTTAAGCGGGGGGATGTGAGACATAAAAACTATACCAAAAAAACCGTTACCCGCTCTTGCACAAAAGATATCTCCGTGGGAATTTCCTCCTTATTCTTTCGTAGGGCTTCAAGATAACAACGAATAGCATCAAGAGCCATCTCCTTAGCTTCCTCAAAACTCCGGCCATAAGTAACAAGACCGGGCAAGAGAGGGACCGTAACCTGATACCCCCCTTTTCCAACAGGCTCATATACCACAGTGTATGAATATTCTTTTGAAGTCAATTTACCTTTCATAACTTACATCCTAACAAAAGCACGAATCAAAAACAATCAGCCTTGGCGGAGGGGGTGGGACTCGAACCCACAAACCCTTTCGGGTCCGGTTTTCAAGACCGGTGGAATAACCAATTATCCGACCCCTCCTCAATGCGCCACAACTTCAGCATAAGCGGCCACACACTCAATCTACCAAGCCACAAAAAAAGTGTCTATCCCGTTAAAAAAAAATACAATTAGTACATGAAATCACCACGTCTCACCAAACATAGACAAAGAAAAAACGCTCTATTCTTCATATCTCTAAAAATAATACTGCGCGACAAAAACGGCGCCGTACTGCTTCTCAAAGCAAAAAAAACAAGCACGTTGGCGGGTTATTATGATTTGCCGGGAGGAAAAATACGTGAAGGAGAAGAAAAGGATCCGTTAAGCAAAACCATTAGAAGAGAACTTCAGGAAGAAATAGGGAGGGTGCGATATAAACTAAAACCTGATATTGTGGCGGTCAGTCGTCATTTTTACATATCCAAAAAAACAAACATCAAACAAAACCTATTCTGGATATTATTTGAAGCGGATTATGAAGGGGGACAAATAAAAATTTCTAATGAACACGTCGCGTACAAATGGGTACGCCTAACTAAGAAAAATATCTATACGTATCTCACTGAAGGATCATTAGAGGGAATACAATCATATTTCCGCAGAAAACCTTACGTTCCTCCTCGCTAGAATCAAAGCTCCTCCAAAAACCGCAACGTCTTTTCGCGCGACAAAAGCGTTTTCACGTATGCCCGAGCCCGCTCCTCGTCCACATCCTTGTAGCGCGCCCCAAGCGCTTGCGCCTCCTTCGCAACCTCCTCATCGGAGGGCAAAATCTTTTCCACCTCCGCGATATGGTCAAGAACAAGTTCCGTCATCGCATGACGAATCGCTCCCTCCCTCCAATCCTTCCGCAAATCCGCCTCTGTTTTCTTCGCGTACTCCAAATACTTCTCGTAAGAAAATCCGGCGTGACGAACCTCATCTTTCAACCGCTCGGTCATCTTATCCAATTCACGTTCAACAAGCGCCTCCGGCAAATCTACCTTCGTCTCCTTAATAATGCTCTCAAGAATCGCGTTCTGTTTCTTCTCTTTTATTTTCATCTCCTTTTCCTGCCGCAATCCAACCAAAATCTTCTCCCGCAAATCCGCCATATCTTTCGCTCCCAATGACCGCGCGAACTCATCAGTGAGATTCGGCGCCACTTCATCTTCCTTCTTTTCTCCCTCATCAATATTTGTAGAAGTTTGTAGGCCTGTGGTGAGCCTGCCGAATCCATTCGGATGACTTGTGGTGAGCGAAGTCAAACCATTTGTAGTTTCGTGGACATTCCTCTGCTTCCAAAGCAACGTAAGCGTCTCCTCCACCTCTTTATCCACAACCTCCGCCACATCCTTAATCTTCTCCGTCTCTCTCTTCGCGATTCTTTTATACGAGGGGAGCGAAACTTTCGGCATAACCGCCGTAACAACCGTAAAACCAAGCGCTTCCCCCGCTTGAAGCTTCGTAACAGAAATCTTCGGCGCGCCAACCACATCCAGCTTCTCGTCCAAAACAATCTGTGGATATAGTTCCCGAAGAGAAATGTCCGCCGCCTCCTCCAAAATAACCGCCTCCCCCACGCGCTTCAACACAATCTCTTGCGGCACGTGTCCCTTGCGAAATCCGGGAAAAGAAACGTTTGAAGAAACATGCTGAAGAGCTCTTTCAAAGTATTCCTTCATCGCGAGAGAAGTAACCTCGCCCGAAATCTCCGCCTCCGAATGGGGCAACTCTTTCACCTTGATATATTGATA
The DNA here is from genome assembly GCA_001781035.1 of Candidatus Jorgensenbacteria bacterium RIFCSPLOWO2_01_FULL_45_25b. Taxonomy (GTDB): domain Bacteria; phylum Patescibacteriota; class Minisyncoccia; order UBA6257; family GWB1-50-10; genus 01-FULL-45-25b. Next base: position 3,677 of record MFKK01000031.1, read on the forward strand.
CTGCTTAAGCGTCTCTTCCATAAAAAACAAAATTCAATCAAAAAGAAGCGTAGAGGGAGAAAGAAGTAAAGTCAATAAAAATTACAACGATAGCTCAAGAAAGCCCTTCCAGTATTTTATCAAACGCTCCTGCGCCGGGAACTTGAGCCCTAATCTTCTCAACTTGATTACGAAGTTCCGCGCGCGCCCGCTCAAGTTTTATTCCATCAGAAAACTTCTGCTCCGCCTCAACAATCATATCGTGAATAAGTTGAAAGTAGATAAAATAAGCGTGTTTTACTTTCTCGTTTGTGGTGGCAGGATTATGAACACTTAACACAGGGTTAGCGTCAATAAGGTAAGGCTTATTCTCCTTTTCGCCAACCTTGTGTCCATACACAAACTGACGATTTTTAAAAAAGATGTCATGCCAAAATTCTCCTCCCTCGTGAAAAACATCGGCAAAATAACGAATAAGCCCGATATATAAGTTTTCTACGCTCTCCTGTGATTCCACAGGAAGACCTTGTATTTCTTGAATGTTCTGTCCCTCAATCTTTTCGGTAATAGTATACATACACACCTTGCCGTTCCTCTCCCCCACAACATGCTCAAACTCCGGCATCGGAATATCATATATTGTGCGAAGCCGCGCAAAAATCTCCCGCGCCCTGCCGTGTCGCTCTATCTCTTGCCTGAACGCCTCCTTAATTTCTTCCTGTTCTCGCGCCTCTTTCGGAGAAAACCAATACTCATCAACCTTAACCACAACATCTTTGCGGGATTCAAATTCTTTTATCCTGTCTCCCATGGATGTGTCTTGAATGTTTTCAGCAAAAGGTTCTTTAAACATAAATATTTTTTATAATCTTTCTTCAAATTCGGAATAGTGGTGTTTGTTTGAAAAAGTCAGAACCCATTTTGCGGAGAACCCTGATTGACCGCCTCCGCTTCGCTCCGGAGGAACGCTCGGGC
>MFKK01000031.1:4650-5247 GCA_001781035.1 Candidatus Jorgensenbacteria bacterium RIFCSPLOWO2_01_FULL_45_25b
CTTCGCTCCGGAGGAACGCTCGGGCGCGGCGGAATTCCCCCCACCCCCCCCTTCCGCCGCGCCCTCGCTTCTGGCATTTCGGCGAAAAAATTCGGCAGCTATTCAATATCGTCTTTGGTCGCGTCAGTTGTAATCATCTCTCCTTTTTGGATATCGCGCAATGCGACATCGCACCAGTTGGTAAGGTCTTGGTATGTATTCGGTTTTTCTGAATGATTGATGTATCGCTCCGGCTCCGAATACAAATGAATTATCCCTCGGTGTGTATGAACAAATTCTTTTTCGCTCTGCGGAAGATTCTCAAATTCTTGTTTGGTAAGCGGCTTGAGATTGTACTTGATAACAACTTCATTTTTCTTAAAATCTCTGGCGGCATATACGCCCCTTCCTGCTAGGTCGCCCTTGCCGATAATTACATCACTCATAGTATTTTTCCCATTAAATCCAGCCAATTTGAGAATCTTACGGACGAATTCCTCTTTGCCTCTCGTATACGGCTCTCGGTTGCCCGTGTGCGCGTCAAACAGGTTTTCTTTCAACTTTTGATATTCCTCGCGGTATTGCGGATTATTGATGAGATAATCGCGAAAAAGAATG
>MFKK01000032.1:0-10205 GCA_001781035.1 Candidatus Jorgensenbacteria bacterium RIFCSPLOWO2_01_FULL_45_25b
CTCCGCAACATGGAGCTACGCACTGCCTCTCACCGAGGGCGCAAATGCAATCTCCCTCACCTCCAAAGACGCTTCAGGCAATGAGAGCGCTGCCGTAACATCGAGCATCATGCTCGACACAGAAACTCCAACAGTTGCCGGCGTAACGGATGGCGCCTCCTATAGTGGAAGCGTAACTCCAACATTCTCTGACAATATAGAAATCGCGGGAGCAACTCTGAACGGCTTATCCTTCCCATCCGGAACAGAAGTAACCGATGAAGGCGATTATGAGTTAATTGTCACTGACACTGCGGGAAATACGACAACCGTACACTTCACGCTTGACTTTACAGTACCAGGAACACCAACCGTAAACTCGGTCACGACTCCGACAAACGTAACTCCGCAAATTATCACGGGAACAAAAGATGCCTCAACTTCCATCTTCGTAAATGGAGCGCAGACAGTTGATCTAACAACTTCCACCGCATGGAACGCAATCGTTTCGCTTGTAGAGGGATCAAATCTCATTTCCGTAACCGCAAAAGACATCGCGGGAAATGAATCGGACGTGGCGACAACGACAGTTATTCTCGACACGACAGGCCCAACGGCTCCGATTATTTCTCCGGCAAACGGCAAGTATAATTCGGCAGTGAATGTTTCCTTGGCTCTCGCGAGCGATGCTTCTTCAACTTTCTTTACTATAACCGGACTAGATCCAACAACAAGTTCGATTGCCTACAATAGCGGAACATTAAGCGTAAACGGCACGGATGGCACGACTAAAACATTCAAAGTCGTTTCTTATGACGTGCTTGGAAATAGAAGCGCGATTGCCTCAACGACATATATTTTTGATAAATCAGCTCCGCAAATCACGATAACTGGTGAGAATCCGGTTAGCATTGAGCGCGGACGGGAATACATTGACGCGAGCGCGACTTCAACGGATGTAGTTGACGGCGATCTTACAAATCAAATTACAACCTCAAGCAACGTAAATATCCTGGTTCAGGGAGCGTATAGCATAATCTATTCCGTGTCCGATTCGTCGGGAAACATAACATCATCTACAAGAACGGTTATCGTAACGCCAGACATAACGCCACCCGAATTGATGATTATTGGAAGCGCGGAAACATCCGTTGAATTGGAAACGCCGTATGCGGATGCGGGCGCGACCGCGATTGACCTTGTGGACGGTGACATTAGCGCGCAAATAACGGTAACTTCAAACGTTACAACCTCAACCGCGGGAACATACCAGGTGGTATACACGGTAAACGATTCAAGTGGAAACACCGCCTCCTCAACACGCGTCGTAATCGTAACGGGCGATAAAACAAAACCGGTTATCACACTTCTTGGAAATACCTCAACGACAATCGCGAAAGGAAGCGTCTATTCCGACGCGGGAGCGACGGCAACCGACAACATTGATGGAACCATCACCTCAAAAATAATCATTACAAATTCGGTAAACGCAAATGTCGCGGGGACCTACACTGTTCGCTACAATGTCGTGGATAAGGCTAAAAATACAGCGAACGAAGTAACGCGCTCGGTTGTTGTGGAAAATGACACAATCACGCCCGTCATAACCTTAAACGGCTCAAGCGCCGTATCAGTGGAAATCGAAAGCGCGTACTATGAAGTGGGCGCGACAGCGACAGATAATTTGGACGGAACCATTGCCGTCTTCTCTACAAGCACGGTAAACACGAGTTCAATCGGAACCTACTCGGTAACGTATACGGCAACCGACTCATCTGGAAATAACGCGTCGGCAACACGAACCGTAAACGTAATCGTGGACCAGACAAAACCGGTTATCACCCTCCTCGGTGTTCCGGCAATAAATACAATTCTAAATACTCCATACACAGACGCGGGAGCAACGGCAACAGATAATATTGATGGCGTAATTACGATAAACATCATTTCTCAATCTAATGTAGACGTAAACGCGACTGGCACATACGCCGTAACCTACAACGTATCAGACAATGCCGGAAACGCGGCAAACGAGATAACGAGAACAGTGCGCGTGGTGGAAGCGGAAACGGACACGACCTCTCCGGTCACAACGCTTGTCGGGTCAAGCACGATACAAACGGAAATCGGTTCCGTATATACCGACCTTGGCGCGACGGCAACCGACAATCTGGATGGAGACATAACAGCGAACATTGTTTCTGTAAGCACGGTAAACACAAATATGTTGGGAACCTACTCGGTAACCTACAACGTTTCTGACGCGGTTGGAAATAAAGCTCAAATAGTAACAAGAATCGTGGAAGTGGTAGATACGACAAAACCGACCATCACGCTTCTTGGATCCGCGACAGTAAACGTAAAAATTGGAGGCGCATACACGGAGAGGGGCGCGACGGCGACGGATAATGTTGATGGAGAAATCGGTTCAAACATATTGATTCAGTCAAATGTAAATACGAACGCGACCGGCACGTATGCGGTAACATACAATGTGTCTGACAGAAGCGGAAACGCGGCTGATACGGTAACCCGAATCGTAAACGTGAATCCCCTGCGGGTACCGGTGATTTCCAGCCTTACCCCAACCAACAACCCCCTCTTTATGGCGGCGAGTTCCACAATTGAAATGAACCTTTCTCTAAGCGACGGGGATGATGACTTTATAAGCTACAACGTTGCCATCACCTCGCCAACCGAAGCGGATTCAAACAAATGGCCGGTAGTGGAAAACTTCACGATTGTTGAACCATCAGCAACGCTCTCAAACTTCAATGCCATAGGAACGATTACATTCACTCTCCGAACAAGAGAATACTGGAATAACGCGACGCTCACGGTAACCGCGAAAGATGTGGATGGTAATGAGGCAACAACCACAAAACTAATCCGCACAAGATAAGAACCAATATGAAGAACACAACAAAAAACTCCATATCACTAATAATCTTGGGAATAGCAATGCTGAGCGCGCTTCAGGCATCCGCGGCGGCCTCGTTTGACGTTCAACAAATTGGAAGAAACGTAACGCGGGGAGACGTTATTTTTGGAACCGACATAACCGCGAACGCAGGAACAGAAACAGTGCTCATAGATATTGAAGTATCAAACATTGGCGCGAATCCTTCAACGACCTCAACAACCGTCTCCGCGACACTTCCCTCCGGCGCGAGTTATGTTTCCGGTTCAGCAAAATTATTCGGCGGTTCGTGCGCGGATACGACAAACGGATGCCCAATTTCTGACTCTGTTTCGGGAGCGGCCTTTCCGTTGGATGATCCCTATATCTTGGGAGCGCTCGCGGTAAACGACGGCATTTCAGTGCAATATCGTCTGACTATCACGCCCGGAACAACGAATGTAATGACACTTCCGGCAGTAACGGTTGCGGATGGCGCAATTCAGGCGCAATCGGGAACCATGTCCCTTTCGCCAGACTTGCCGCCGGTTATAACGCTCACCGGATCAAGCACAATTCAGCTTGTGATTAGTGAGGCGTTTACCGACCCGGGCGCGACCGCGACAGATGTGAATGAAGGAACTCTTAGTGTTGTACGAACTGGCACCGTGAATACCGGAGCCGTAGGAACATACGCGCTAGACTACAACGTAAGTGATTCGCGCGGAAACGCGGCAACACAAAAAACACGAATCGTGCAGGTGAGTTTGGACACGGTAAAACCGGTCATCACAATGAACGGGTCAAGCACGGTAACGTTGGTTCTAGGCGCCTCATACACGGATGCCGGAGCGACCGCGACCGATAATATTCAGGGAACGATTACAAATCAAATAGTCACGACAAATCCGGTAAACTCAAACGTTCTGGGAACATACACGGTACGCTACAATGTTACGGACTCGTCTGGTCTTGTCGCCGATGAGAAGACAAGAACGGTTCAGATAATCGCGACGCCCGACACGACAAAACCGATTATCGCCCTTCTTGGTTCGGCAACAGTAACGCTTACGGTTGGTGATACATATACCGACGCGGGCGCGACCGCGACAGATGATATTGATGGAACGATTACCTCAAACATAACTTCGGTAAGTACGGTAAATACTGCCGTCGCCGGAACCTACTCCGTAACCTACAACGTTTCTGATTCAAGTGGAAACGCGGCAGATTCAGTCATTCGGACTATTGTCGTGAATACTCCGCCCGTAACATCAACTCCTGTTGTTGTTATCGTGGTAGGCAGTGGTGGAGGTGGCGGAGGTGGAGGCGGTTCATCCGCTCCGGAGGTTCCAAACTCCTCCGTAGTGATAAATGCCGACACGGCTCTTACGAACTCAAGAACAGTCACGCTTACACTAAAAGCGATAAGCGCGACCCAGATGATGATTGCGGATGACGCGAGTTTCACCGGACGCGAATGGGAAGTATTTGCGACAACAAAAATCTGGACTCTCCCAAGCGGAGTAGGAACAAAAACGGTGTATGCCAAGTTTCGTGATATTGGAATGAATGTCGCGGGGCCCGTCTCGGACTCAATCTATCTTCAGGAAGGAGCGGTAGTAACGCCGGTAATAGCAGGAACGACAAGCGGAACCGATGCTCAATATGTCTTCACAAGAGATCTCGCGTATGAAGATGCGGGACAGGACGTAACGGAACTTCAAAAGATAATAACGTCGGAAGGCTTCTATGAGGGCGCTCCGTCCGGAACCTTTGATACAAAAACACTGGAAGCGGTAAAGAAATACCAAAAAGCGAAGGGAATAACCGCGACTGGCTACATTGGCCCTCTCACAAAAGCGGAATTAAACAAAAAGAAAACCGTTGGAACGACAGCCGTTTCAAGCATTGTTGCAACTTCAGGAACATACACAAGAGATTTAGCGTATGGAAAGAGAGGCGCGGACGTAACGAATCTCCAAAGCCAGCTCACAAAAGAAGGCTTCTATAACGGCCCCGTAACAGGCTACTATGGCGCTCTTACGGTGCAGGCGGTAAAGAAATATCAAGTCGCGAAGAAGATTAGCCCCGCGGCTGGATACGTAGGACCTCTGACAAGAGTCGCGCTCGGCGCCTCTCTTCCTCAAAATGTTGCGACACCGATAACGCCAGTGGCTCCGACAACTCCGGTTGCCCCCTCTTTGAATGTTGCGAAAAAAGAAGAAGCTGAAAAGAATCTAAAAAATCTTCAAGCACAGCTTCTTGAACTTCTTGAACAGCTCAAGAAAAAATTAGAATAACAATAAAAGTCTCCCCCTCCCCTAAGTCTTAGGGGAGGGACGGGGTGGAGTTAATTTCAAAGAATTTCTATGAATTTCATTCCCGTCTTAGCGGGGATATGTTTCTCTACATACTCTTGCTGTTTCGGAAAAGATGTGCTAGATTAGCATCGTGAGTGAGTAAGAGTGCTCTACGACGATATCGGCAGAGCATTCCCTCCATCCAGCCCCGCATTCGCGGGGCTGGTTTTTATTTTCGTCTACAATATAATATCTCGCCACCACTATGGTGGGACGAGGTTATGATAGTAGACGAAAATAATCTCTTTGATCCCGAGAGCTCTTGGAGATGAGGGACCGAGTGAGTTCCGCATTAGAGGGACGACGAGGGATTTCCTTTTTGATATAATAAACATGGGGTAGCAGGATAGCGCACTCACAAAATAAAAAATTGGAGGTCACCACTGCTATCCCTCGCATAATCCACCGGATTGGCGAATTATGTGAGGGATAAAAAGTGAAGAGCTGGAAAAATCACACGCTACCCGCTACTATACAGGGAGGTCATTTGACCTCCCTGTATACGTATTTGTAGGCCTGTGGTGAGCCTGCTCCGTTAGAGAGGACGAAACATCATCTTCTTTTGCATATCTTTTCTTCTCGTTATGAGCAACAAAACTCTCTAACGGAGCCTGCCGAATCCATTCGGATAACTTGTGGTGAGCCTGCCGAATCCATTCGGAGCGGTATTATGAAATCATTTATCAAAAAACTGATAATGGGCGACCCGATAAAGCCCTATTGGCAAAGAGTGGGGCGCGTAAACGCGAAGGAAAAAGAAATGGAAGCCCTGAAAATTGAAGGACTGGTTTTGAAATCAAAAGAACTTGAAAAAAAAGTGGAGGAGGGGACATCGCTGGATGATGCGCTGGAAGATGCTTTCGCGCTTGTGCGTGAAGCGAGCAAGAGAACATTAGGTCAGCGTCATTATGATGTGCAGTTAATCGGAGGAATGGTGCTTCATGAGGGAAGGATAACGGAAATGTTAACGGGAGAGGGAAAAACGCTCGTGGCAACGCTCTCGGCGTACCTAAACGCTCTCGCGAAGAAGGGCGTGCACATCGTAACCGTAAATGACTACCTCGCGAAACGCGATACTGTGTGGATGGGGCAGATATATCACGCGCTCGGCATGAAAACGTCCTGCATCGTGCACGATACGGCATATATCTATGACCCGAAATTTGAAGGGACTTCCCTTGATACGGAACGAGACGCGGTCGCGAGCTTTAGGGTGGAAGATAAATTTCTTCGTCCCGTATCCAGAAGAGAAGCGTATATGGCGGATATTACCTATGGCACGAATCACGAATTTGGGTTTGACTTTCTGCGGGATAATCTTGTCATAAGTCTGGGTCAGAAAGTTCAGCGCGAACACTGCTACGCGATTATTGACGAGGTGGACAGTATTTTAATTGATGAGGCGAGAACCCCTCTTATCATCTCGGCTCCCGATGAGCAGTCAAGCGAGTTCTACAAAGTATTCGCGAAAAACGTTATGGCGCTGAATAGCGAGGAGGACTACCTTGTTGATGAGAAGCTAAAAACGGTGAGTATCATGGAGTCGGGTATAGACAAGGTGGAAAAACAGCTTGGACTTCAAAACATTTTCGCGCCGGAAAATTCGCGCCTCGTCCACTTTCTTCATGAAAGCTTAAAGGCAAAAGCCCTCTTCAGAAAAGACAAAGAATACGTCGTGCATGGCGGAGAAATTGTGATTGTTGACGAGTTTACCGGACGCATGCTTCACGGACGCCGGTATTCGGGAGGGCTTCATCAGGCGATTGAGGCAAAGGAGGGCGTGCGTATTCAGGATGAAAACAGAACCTACGCGACAATCACGATTCAAAACTACTTCCGCCTGTATAAAAAAATGAGTGGTATGACCGGAACGGCGCAAACATCGGCGGAAGAGTTTCACAAGGTATATGGATTGGATGTGGTAAGTATTCCTCCGAATAAAAAAGTGGTTCGGGATGATATGCCCGACCTCATATACAAAACAAAAGTTGGGAAATATAAGGCAATCGCGAAAGAGGTGAAGCGCCGTAACGACGCGGGCGAGCCGGTGCTGTTAGGCACGACCTCAATAGAAAACAACGAGGTGCTCGCGAACTTCTTGCGAAAAGAAGGAATCCCGCACGAAATTCTAAACGCGAAAAATCACGAACGGGAGGGAGAGATTATCGCTCAAGCCGGAAAGCCGGGAGCCGTAACGGTTGCGACCAATATGGCGGGAAGAGGCGTGGATATTGTTCTTGGAGGAAACCCGTCTTCGGAGGAGAACGCGAACAAGGTAAAAGAAGCGGGAGGTCTTCATGTGCTTGGAACGGAGCGTCATGAGGCGCGTCGTATTGATAATCAGCTTCGCGGACGCTCGGGACGCCAGGGCGACCAGGGCTCAAGCCAGTTCTTCCTCTCAATGGAAGATGACCTCCTTCGGATATTCGGAGGCGAGAGGATTCAGGGCTTAATGGAGCTCCTAAAGCTTCCCGAAGACCAGCCGATAGAGTCGCGCATGGTTTCAAAAGCGGTAAATCAGGCGCAGGCAAAAGTAGAAGGGGCAAATCTTGATATGCGGAAACACCTTCTTGAATTTGACGACGTCTTAAATCGCCAGCGAACGGCAATCTACGCGAAGCGGACGAAATTTTTGGAATTGGGAGAAAAGAATGAAATTTTGGAAACAGCGAAAGAAATGGCGGAACGCTTCGTGGAAGAAGTTGAAAAACGGAAAGAAACGGCAGAGGAAGGAGAGGGGGAGAAAAAGAGAATAACGGCGGAATCGCTTCGGAAAAAACTGGAAACGATTCCAAAGTCAATAGAACCCGAACGCTCTCTTCTTATCGCGCAGAGCCTTGTTCGGATTATTGATTCCCTCTGGATTGACCATTTGGAAAGTCTTGAAACTCTCCGCCAGTCGGTAAATATCCGCGCCTACGGACAGCATGAACCGCTTGTGGAATATAGGAGGGAGGCTCACGGACTCTATCAGGAAATGATGCGCGGTTTTGACTCTCTTGCCTTTGATGTGGTCTTCAAGCTTCTTGAGGCGAATCTTACGCGCAAGGAAGAACAGGCGCCTCAAAAACTAGTCGTCCCAAACTCCGAAAAAACAGGCCGTAACGACCCCTGCCCCTGCGGAAGTGGCAAGAAATATAAGCGTTGTCATGGTGCATGACAACGCGCAATCCCGCGATGCCGAGTTTGTGCGAGGCATGTTGCGGGATAAGAAGTGTCGCGGGAAATAATATGGAAAATTTAGAGCAAAAAATACAAAAAATTGAAGAACGGAATGAACGCGTTGAAGTCGATAAGGCATGGGAAACGAGCTGGATAAGACGGATTTTATTGGCCATGTTCACATATATTTCAATCGGAGTGTATATGTGGGCAATTGAGATAACGCGCCCGTGGTTGAATGCGGTGGTGCCTGCCATTGCATTTATGCTATCAACACTGACAATGCCATTCTTCAAGAAGCTATGGCTGAAAAATAAAGGAAGGTCTGTGCGGGATAGTGAATAAAAAGTAGCGTTGTCATGGAACATGACAACGCGCAATCCCGCGATGCCGAGTTTGTGCGAGGCATGTTGCGGGATAAGAAGTGTCGCGGTGCATAAATTTACGACTTGCGATGTCGTAAGATTAGAATATGAACATAAGCATCATAAAAGAGCCGATGAAGGTAGATGAATTAAAACAGATTGCGAAAAACGGGTTTGGCGACTTCGTAAAAGCGGTGGTGGATGTTGAACTTGAACTTATGGCGATAGGGGGAGAACTTCACGCTGATGAAGAAATCATACTTTCCGAACAGGGCTCAAAGCGAGAATATATGTGGGGTATCAATATCTATCCCGATCAAAGAGAAGAAACATGGATTGAGTTTGATTCAATGATTAACATCAAGCCGCATCTTGGAAATCGTTCTCGGGGCGTGGAAGATATTGGGGTTCAGAAAAAAGTGAGGGCGATAGTAGACAAGCTTATTTACCGCTAATATGATTTATCATAAATCGCTCTCGGAAGGGGGTTGGCAGAAACTTTCTTTAATGGAGCAGTTGGGAAATATCGGAAGCGAGATATCAAGAGCAAAGAATTGGCAGGGAAAGAACGAGCTGTATTTCCAAAACGCGGTCAGTCGCGCCCTTGAACTCTTTGATCTCACGTTGGAAGACCCTCGATGGAAAGGGAGGCGGGGGGAAATAGCGAGAGCGCGCGAAGTATGCTGTGACGCGTTTTTCGGGGGCAAAGAATACAACTCCTCGTTGGCAGACCTAATCTCTTATTTTGACGCCTTCGCCCGCGTCGCCCGCGCAAACACACAATGAAAAAACGGGTATTTATCATTCACGGCTGGGAAAGCTCGCCGGAATCAAACTGGTTTCCGTGGGCGAAAAGAGAGCTGGAAAAACTCGGCTACGAGGTAACGGTTCCAGTGATGCCGACTCCGATGTTTCCAAAAAAAGAGGAGTGGGTGGAATACATAAAAAAGTTGGTCAGAGCGCCCGATAAGGAGATGCTTCTTATGGGTCACAGTCTGGGCGTCATTGCCATCCTTCGGTATCTGGAATCGCTGGAAAACGAAGAGAGGATAAACAAGGCAATTCTTGTGGCGGGTTTCTCGGAATCAATAAAATTTCCCGTCGTAGAAAACTTTTTTCAACCCCCCCTAAATTATGAGAAAATAAAAACAAAAGCGTCGGACTTTATTATCATTCATTCCGATAACGACCCGTATGTTCCGCTCATATACGCGGAAACAATGAAGGAAAAACTAAACGGCAAACTTACCGTTATTTCGGGAGGCGGCCACCTGAACTACGAAAACGGCACGTTTGAACTTCCTCTCATACTTGAAAAAATAAAATAATAAATATAAAAAACTATGCACGCATGTAAAGGATTTTTCATTGGATGTATGGACTTTCGGTTGTGTTCAACCGCGGTTCCAAAATTTTTGGACTCGCTCGGTCTTATGG
>MFKK01000032.1:10241-27411 GCA_001781035.1 Candidatus Jorgensenbacteria bacterium RIFCSPLOWO2_01_FULL_45_25b
AAGACCTTGAACAGCTGGAAAAAATGCTGTCCCTCTCAATCCGTCTTCATGGCGCATCTCGGGTAGTCTTAACCGTTCACGAAGACTGTGGCGCGGGCGCGACAAAAGACGACCTTGCCGTTGCCGCGAAACTGGTAGAAGAAAAATTCCCGTCCTGCTCCATTGAGCGCTACTTCTTAAAACTTAACGGCACATGGGAAAAAATAAAATGAATAAAACGATAGGAAGCCTGTATGTTGTTGCGACTCCCATCGGCAATCTCAAAGATATCACTCTTCGCGCGCTGGAAACGCTAAAGAAAGTTGATATAATTTTTGCCGAAGATACTCGCGTAACGCAAAAACTCCTTAATCACTACGAGATAAAAAAACCCGTCAAAAGTTTTCACGAGCATTCCAAGGGAAACGTTTATGAATCAATCGCGGAAGAATTAAAAAACGGAAAAAACATCGCCCTTGTAACGGACGCGGGCACTCCCGGCATCTCCGACCCCGGCGCAAAATTAATATGTTTCATAAAAAGTCATCCGTCATTGTCATCCGTCATTGTGTCGCCGATACCTGGAGCATCGGCGATAATCACCGCTCTTTCCGTCTCTGGTCTCAATGCTGATCAATTTACTTTTCTCGGCTACCCGCCTCACAAAAAAGGAAGACAGACCTTCTTCAAAAATCTAAAAGAAATCAAAGTAACGCCGATTGTCCTCTACGAATCCCCTCACCGTCTTCAAAAAACTCTGAAAGAAATTGGAGAAGTCTTTGGAATGCAAAAAGAAGTTATTGTTGCGAAAGAACTGACAAAAATCCATGAAGAAGTCTGGCAGGGAAGCGTGAAAGAAGCAGGTTCATATTTTATAAATGCCAAAGGAAAAGGAGAGTTTGTGATTATAATTCCACACACCACACAAACATCAGAAAAATAAAAAAAAGAAATACCACCCACAATCCGGGCGGTATTTCGCGCGTCCCTCCTCTCAACTGTATGAGTCGTAGGGCGCAACGAACTCGTCTCGAGGAATCTCGAGAGGCCTCCCGAGACGAATCGTGAAGGCAGTGATTTTCATCCCAGGGTTGCTGACGAACGTAACCTCGTCAGTTTTGAGACACTCGTTGCCATAAACGAACTCTTGGAGTTCGCTGATGGACAGAAATGAAACCGAACATTGCCCCTCTCCATCAAGCTGGTAGTCCGGACGGGCCATGACACCACCTGGAAAGCGGATAAACCGCCCCCTGGAGATGTCGCCAAATCTCTCAAGTAAAACCACAACCATCGCCATGACTTACCCCTTTCATAGGTATTCTGTCTGAAAGCATACTATAAAAAGGAAGCTGGAAAAGCAAGAACTTCTCCTTATATTCGCCCACAATACATAAAACAATAACATTCTGATAGAATGCTGAAATGAAGCGTATTGTGGATATTTGCGGAAGCGTGGCGGGACTTGTTCTTTTAGCCACGCTTACTCCGTTTATTGCTCTCGCGATTATACTTGAAGACGGCTTCCCTGTTTTTATAAGGCTTCGGCGGGTAAGCGGAGGAAAGATAATTCGCGTATACAAGTTCCGCTCTATGGTAAAAAACGCGGAAGCGTTAAAAAAAGACTTGCTGGAAAAAAATGAACGAAAAGACGGCCCATTCTTCAAAATCAAAGATGACCCGAGAATCACAAAAACAGGAAGGATTATCAGGAGATGGCGTCTTGATGAGTTCCCACAGTTTATAAACGTCTTAAAAGGAGAGCTCTCACTCGTGAGCCCGAGACCTCACGAGCCGGAAGAGATGTTCCACTATCCTCCGAAATATCACAAATTATATCTTGCGAAAGCGGGCATAACCTGCCTCTCCCAGATTTCGGGCGTTCCCTACGTGCCTTTTGAAAAAGAACTTGAACTTGACCTTCATTATCTTGAGAAACAGTCTCTTTGGCTGGATATGAAGATTATCGCGAAAACCATAAAAATTCTTTTAACCAAGCACGATGGAATATAAAGTAGCCATTCTCCACGATTATCTGAACCAATACGGCGGGGCGGAACGGGTGCTGGAAATTCTTTTGGAAATATTTCCAAAGGCCGACATTTACACGCTTTTTTACGACGAGCGTCGGCTCGCGGGAAAATTCAAGGCAAACATCCGGAAAACAAGTTTTTTGGACATCCCTCTTGTAAGAAACAACCATCGCCTTTTCATTCCTCTTATGTCTCTCGCGGCAAGTTGCCTCAAAAGTCTTACGAGTTACGATCTCGTAATATCATCATCTGCCGGATATGCCAAGGGATTTAAAGTCAAAGGAAAAAAACGCCTTTGTTATTGCCACACTCCGCTTCGGTACGCGTGGGAGGAAGAATACATGGAATCCCAAACAGTCTTTCCAAAGCTGATGGTAAAAACAATAGGAAGATTGGTAGCGAAAAAACTTCAAAAATGGGATAAAAAAACGGCAAAGAGTTTTGATGGATATATCGCGAACTCAACATACATCGCGGAAAAAATGAAAAAGTATTACGGAATAGAGCCGGAGGTGATATATCCGGGCGCGGATGAAAACACCTTCTTTTATGATGAAAAAGAAATACGGGAAGAAGCGTATCTCATGGTCGGAAGATTGGTTCATTACAAACGGTTTGACCTTGGAATAAGAGCCTGCGAGAAGTTGGGAAAAAATTTAAAGATTGTGGGAACGGGGCCGGAAGAGGAGGGGTTAAAGCGGATAGCAAACCCAAAACACGTTGAGTTTGTGGGACGCGCGGACGATGAGAGGTTACGAAGTCTGTATAACGGAGCAAGAGCGCTTATTTTTCCGCAAACGGAAGATTTCGGTCTCGTCGCGGTGGAGGCGCAAATGTGCGGGCTCCCTATCATAGCCTTAAAAAGCGGAGGAGCGAAAGAAATTATTGAAGAAGAAAAAACGGGAGTATTTTTTGAAAACCAGAATGAAGATTCTTTAATAGAGGCGATTAAAAAATTTGAGGGAAAAAAATGGGACGGAGCGTATATAAGCGCACGCGCGAAACGCTTCTCTAAAAACATATTTAAGGATAAAATGAAAGAAATAATTAATAGATATTTGTAGTTTCGGAGCGGTTACCACATTCGTATTTGTAGCAATTTGTAGACCTGTGGTGAGCCTGCCGAATCCATTCGGATAACTTGTGGTGAGCGAAGTCGAACCATTCGTAGTTTCGGAGCGGTTAGGTAGTTTCGGAGCGGTTAGGTGATTTCGGAGCGGTATTATGAAGGAAGTTCCAAAATACAACGTGGAGGATGTTTTGGTGGACGTAAAGCGTCCCGGGTTTGAGTCTATAAAATTGGGGAGGCGGGAAACGGTCCTCGCCCCGTTAGAGAGTCTCACTGCTCGTAACGGGGAAAAGAAACGCGCAAAAGAACGCGATGTTTCGCTCTCTCTAACAGGGTTCGCCCCGTTAGAGAGTCTCACTGCTCGTAACGGGGAAAAGAAACGCGCAAAAGAACGCGATGTTTCGCTCTCTCTAACGGGGTTCGCCAAAGAAGGAATAGTCATTGAGAAATCAAAAAGAGCGGGAAGAGGTTGGTGGATAGGAGGAGGAACAATGTTCGCGGTTGTCTTCCTTATTGTGGCTGTGGGTATGATTGGTCTGCAAAGCGTGAAAAAAACAGCCGCGGAAAAAGGAGAAAGGGTTGCGAGTAACATATTAAGCTCCGTGGATTCTCTGAAAAACCTAAACCCGCAACAGGCGGAACAAGCCTTGTTGGAAAATGAGTATGAACTGAAAGACATAAGCGGGCTCATAAACGGAGGAGGGGGAATCCTTAAAAGTTTGGGAAGTATATTTCCGGCGTTGAATTCGGGAATGAATCTTGTAAGCGGAGTTTCAAATTTGAATGATGGATTTTTGGAACTCACAAAATATATAGGAGAATTGCAAACACAAGGCTTTACCTACTTTCAAAAGGATGGAAAAAGACTCGTCCAAATACTGAAAAGCACAAAATCGCTTGTGGAAGGAATGGCAACGGAGGCCGCGACCATAAAAAACACGACCTCGCGTCTCGGAAGTGTCTCAAACTCGTTTAAGAAATTTGATGGTCTGCTCGGCGCGACATATCTAAAACAAGTTTCGGAACTGCATGATTGGACGTCCGCTCTTGAAAGCCTCATTAAACTTCTTGATTCAAAAGAAGAACGGCGCATTCTTGTGATGTTTCAAAATCCCTCCGAAATGCGCCCGTCGGGCGGTTTCTTGGGAAGTTATGGGGAGATAATAGTGGGAGAGGGAGAGATGAAAAAACTGGAGGTGCAGGATATTTACTGGCCCGACCATCCGAAAAATTTTACGAGAAAAATAATTCCGCCCGAACCGCTTCAGGGAATCACGGACTCATGGGGCGCGAGAGACGGAAACTGGTTTTTTGACTTTCCGACATCGGCAAAAACGGTCTCCGAACTGTTGGAATCTTCAAAGTTGTATAAAGACCAGGGTGTTACGTTTGATGGAGTAATCGCGATAAACACGCATGTCCTAGAAAGCATTCTTCGGGCGGTGGGCCCGATTGAGATTCCGGAATACAAGCTGGTCATTGATGAACAAAACTTCCTCGCGGAACTCCAGCGCGAAGTAGAAGAGGGTAAGGACAAAAAAGAGGGAAAAAATCCGAAGAAGATTCTAAGTACGGTCGCGCCAACCATCATAGAGCGTCTGAATAGCTTGGATGAGAAAAAAAGAGAGGAGCTGGTCGGAGAAATCGGGGAGCATATAAAAAAGAAAGATATTATGATTTCCATGAAAGATGGGGAGCTCGCGGGCTTTCTGAAAAAGCGGGGGATAGACGGCTCGGTGTATGATTTGCCCTACAACTTTTGGGGAAGCTATATCGCGGTGGTTGGAGCGAATATCGCGAGCGGAAAAAGCGATATTTTTATTGATGAGAAAATAAGCGGAAGGATTGACGTCTCAAGCGACGGAAGCTCGTTTGTAAATCTTTCGGTGGAAAAAACGCACAAAGGGCAGAATGAAAAGGATTATTGGTACCGCTCGGAAAATAAATCATACATGCAGATATTCACGAATCAGAATTCGTCTCTGATTAATATGGAGGGCGCGTGGGATAAGAAGCTCCCCCAGCGCTTGAGTTATGAGGCTCTGGGATATGAAAAAAACAAAACGCTTGAAGAAATAGAAAAAACCGAAGTGTATATAAACGACATGAAAAGCAAGGTTTCCGAACAGTTCGGAAAGACCGTGTTTGCTTCCTGGTTTAGAGTGAGTCCGGGAAAAACGGTGGTCTTGGAGCTAAAATATCAGACAAAGGGAGAAAAAAACTTCAATATAGAAGAAAAGAAGCCGTATATATTAGTGTTTGAAAAACAGTCAGGGAGCCGCGCGATAATAAACATAAAAATAACTGCTCCTTTGGGATATATCTGGCGGGAATCAAACGAGCCAGTGTATGTCTTTGAACGCGAATATCCCGACGCCAGGGAAATAGTTGAGCTCCATCTTATAAAAAATTAGAGAATCTAGTAACTAGAATCTAGAAGTAGGAAAAGAATCAGCTTCTAAATTCTAGATTCTAAATTCTAGATTCTACGTTTATGAACATACGTAATTTCGTCATTATTGCCCACATAGATCACGGAAAATCCACGCTCGCGGACAGGTTTTTGGAAGAAACGGGAACCGTTGAAAAGCGGAAAATGAAGAACCAGCTTCTTGACCAGCTGGAGCTGGAGCGTGAGCGCGGTATTACCATCAAAATGGCTCCTGTGCGGATGCTCTGGCATCCGCACAGGAGCCATTCTGAGCGAAGCGAAGAATCCCAAAATCGAAACAGTTTAGAAATTAGAAATTCGAAATTAGAAATTGCAAATTCAAAACAAGAAATTGTTTTGAATTTGATAGATACTCCCGGTCACTCCGATTTTTCCTATGAAGTTTCCCGCGCCTTAACCGCGGTGGAAGGCGCGATACTTTTGGTTGACGCGACGCAAGGAATACAGGCGCAAACGCTCGCGAATCTGCGGGCGGCGGAACATGCCGGGTTAACAATCATCGGGGCGGTAAACAAAATAGACATGAATCCGGACGGAATAGAAGATTTGATGATTCAGCTTGCCGAGCTTCTACATTGCGACCCGGAAGAAATTCATAAGGTTTCGGGAAAAACAGGCGCGGGTGTGGAGGAGCTCCTTGAAGATATCGTAAAAAAAATCCCAAGTCCGCGTCATTCCGCGTTCAGTCCGCGCGAGTCCGCGACAAGCGCGCCAGATCACGCGCTTGTAAAAGAAAAACTCCCATCCCGCGCCCTCGTATTTGATTCTTTCTACGATAATCACAAAGGAATTGTTGCTTCTGTTAGAGTGTTTAACGGAACATTCAGAGCGGGGGAGGATGGTTATTTCGCGGCATCGCGCGAGAAGTTCAAAATGAAGGAAGTTGGCGCGTTTACCCCCGAGCTGAAAACAAAAGAACAGCTGGAGGAGGGGGAGATTGGCTACATAGCAACGGGCATTAAAGATCCTGAAAAGGTAAAAATCGGAGATACCATCATTAGCGCGAATATGCACAGATTTGCTACGCAGATAAACGCAGATAATGTCCGCGAAAATCAGCGTTTCAGTCCGCGTGAATCCGCGAGCCTGGCTTTGCCAGGCTACAAAGAGCCGATGCCTGTTGTGTTTGTTTCTTTTTATCCCGACGACCCGGATGAATATGAGCTTCTAAAAAATTCCCTTCAAAAATTGCGTCTGAACGACTCATCAATCAGTATTGAGCCAGATATGAACGAAGTGTTGGGAAGGGGATACAAAGTCGGCTTCTTGGGAAGGCTTCATTTTGAAATCGTCGCCGAACGGCTAAAAAGGGAATTTAATGTTTCAATCATCACAACCTTCCCCTCCGTCGCCTACAAAATAAAACAGAAAAAAGGATGGATACATATCGTAAGCGCGAGTGACCTTCCGAGTGAGTATGAAGAAATATGGGAACCGATGGCAAAGATAGAACTGATTATGCCACGCGAATACGTGAATAACTTCTTCGGTTTCCAGTCAAATTTCCGTTTTGGAAATATGGAAACGGAAACAATGCAACAGAGAACGATTATAAAAGCCGAAATGCCTCTCTCCGAACTGATGAGCGATTTTGACGACCAGCTGAAATCCGCGACCGAAGGGTATGCCTCTTTTAGTTACGAGCTTGGAGAATACAAAAAATCAGACGTGGTGAAAGTGGATTTCTTGGTGGCGAGTGAAATCGTGCCGGGGTTAAGCAGGTTCTTTCATCGGAGCGTGTTTGAACGGGAAGCAAGGCAGATGGTAGAGCGTTTAAAAGACCTCCTGCCTCAACAGCAATTCACGCAGGCGGTGCAGGCGCAGGCGCTGGGAAAGATTATCGCGAGAGAAACAATTCCCGCCATGCGGAAGGATGTTACGGGTTATCTCTACGGTGGCGACAGAACCAGAAAAATGAAGCTTTGGAAAAAACAGAAGAGAGGGAAGGAAAGGCTAAAAGAACGCGCCCACGTTCACATCTCGCCCGAAATCTTCCGCGAATTATTAAAGAAATAAAAGAAATATATTCCCCCGCTAAGCGGGGTCACGAGATTAATTGAGATTCGCGGAGATTAGTTGTAATAATAAGTTTCTACAAGTCTCACGAGCGAAGCGAGTAAATCTCTACTAATCTCTAATAATTTCTACGAATTTCATGAGTCCCGCCTTGGCGGGACGAGTATATTTCTATCGCTTCCCATTTCCTCATTTTTTGCTTATTCTAAAACAATGTCCTGGTGGAAAATGCTTATATTGGGGCTGATAAGCCTGCTCCTGCTCGCGGGTCTTTGGAACTTGTATCGTGAGAAAACGGGGCTGGAAAAAGAGGCAAAAACATTAAAAGCCGAACTGGAAGGAATAACGCGAGGAGTAACGGCTCTTGAAAAAAAGGTGGAGTATTTCAAGAATCCTGAAAATCTTCTAAAAGAAGCAAAGTCCCAGTTTAACTACCGTGCTTCAGATGAAAAATTAATTATCATAGTTCCAAGCGTGACAAGCACGGAATAAAAAACAAAAACTACTTTGCGAGTACAAGCGGGCTTGCCCGCCGAAGCTCGTGAAGCGAAGGCGGGCGTAGTTCAGTGGTAGAATAGTAGCTTCCTCCCGTTTTGTATGAGCGAAGCGAATCTACAAAACGCAATCCCGTGAAATTTTGCGAGATTAGTTCAGTGGTAGAACACTTGCTTCCCAAGCAAGGGACGCCAGTTCGATTCTGGTATCTCGCACAAAAGAAAGCAAAATTGAAAGGGACCAAGCTTGAGACGAGAGTTCGATTTTCTTCGCCCGCACCAAAATATCAATGAGCGTATGACCTACTCAAACCTTATCGTAACCGGCTCAATCGCAAAGGATGAGATTATGGACTTCCCTTACCGGTTTGAAGATTCTTTTGATAAAGAAAAACTCCATCAAATAAACATTTCATTTGTGGTGGAGCGCCTAACGCAACAGCTGGGCGGTACGGGAACGAATATCTCCTACAACGCGACGCTTCTCACAAAAAAAACCGTCTCGCTCCTAAGCGCGGTTGGAAAAGACGGGAATGAGTTTTTGGAGTTTTTGAAAAAGAAAGGCGTTAAAACGGATGGAATCATTGAAGACAAAGACTTATATACTTCAACAGGAAAAGTTATAACGGACATAAAAGGCAATCAAATTTGGGGCTTCTATCATGGCGCTTCAGGGCAGGCAAAGAATATAAAAATTCCAGAGGAGGCGGAAAACGGGGGAATTGTTGTGATATCCGCGAACCACTCCGACCCCTTTCTTCACTTCCAAAGCGAGGCAATAAGGCGAAAACTGCCCTATCTGTACGACCCGGGCATGGTGTTAAGCTGGATAAAAGACAGTGATCTTCGCGAGGGCATAGAACACGCGACGTGGCTTATTGGGAATGATTATGAGATAGCGCAAATTCTAAAACGTCTTGAAATGAAAGAGGAGTACCTTAAAGAAAAAAAAGTTATCCTCATTCGCACGCTTGGTGAACATGGTGTAGAATACACTGACGCCGAAAAGACGATAAACATGCCGGGGTACAAAGTGGAGAACGCCCTAGACCCGACCGGAGCGGGAGACGCGTGGCGAGGAGGCTTCTTGGCGGGCATGCTTGAGGGAAAAGAAATGAAAGAGTGTCTCGCGTGGGGAAACGCGCTCGCGAGCTTCGCGGTTGAAACCTACGGCACCGTAAATCACGCGCCGAGCGTGGAAGATGTGACAAACAGAGCGAACACGCTAAAGGTTATTAATAAAATTTCTAAACCGTAAAGATAAATCTCTAAATAAAAACAAAACTCAAATTTCAAAACGTTTTTGAGATTCGTCCGTCAGTTGACGGATTGAGATTGTTTAGAAATTAGAATTTAGAGATTACATAGAGCATGAAATACGATATCAAAAAAATCTCTCTCGCCAAAGAAGGAAAAGACCGGATTGAGTGGGCGGGGAACCAGATGTCCGTGCTTCGCCTGATTCGTGAACGATTCAAAAAAGAATCGCCGTTAAAAGGCGCGACGCTTGCCTGCTGTCTTCATGTGACATCCGAAACCGCGAATCTTATGATTGCTTTAAAAAGCGGGGGAGCGAAAGTAATATTGTGCGCCTCAAATCCCCTCTCAACAAATGACAGCGTGGCGGCGTCTCTCGTGAAGGATTATGGAGTTCCGACCTTCGCGATAAAGGGGGAAGACAACGCGACCTACTACAAGCATCTACATGCCGTTTTGGACGAAAAACCAAATCTCACGATGGACGATGGCGCGGATTTAGTAAGCCTCATTCACCAAAAAAGAAAAGAGCTTTTGGGAAGCGTGGTAGGCTCAACGGAAGAAACGACAACAGGCGTCATTCGCCTGCGCGCGATGGAAAAACACGGCAGTTTAAAAATCCCCGTCCTCGCCGTAAACGAGAATCTGACCAAGCATCTTTTTGACAACAGATACGGTACGGGGCAATCAACCATAGACGGAATCCTGCGGGCGACAAACATCCTGCTTGCGGGAAAAACATTTGTCGTTTGCGGATATGGCTGGTGTGGAAGAGGGGTGGCGATGCGCGCGAAAGGCTTAGGGTCGCGGGTGATTGTAACCGAAATTGACCCCATAAAAGCGCTGGAAGCGAAGATGGACGGTTTTGAGGTGATGCCTCTTTTAGACGCCATAAGTCAGGCGGACATCGCGATATCGGTAACCGGAAACAAGCATGTTATAGACGAGGCGCATATTAAGAAAGCGAAAGACGGCGTCATTCTCGCGCAAGCGGGTCATTTTGATGTTGAAATAAATATCCCGTCTCTAAAAAAACTCGCGGAGAAAGTAAGAACAGCCCGCCCGATGGTGGAGGAGTATGTGATTGGAAAAAAGCGTGTCTATCTTTTAGCGGGAGGACGCCTGGTAAATCTTGCCGCCGCGGAAGGCCACCCAGCCTCCGTGATGGATATGAGTTTCGCGGGACAGGCCCTCTCCGCTGAATGGATGTGGGAAAAGAGGGGAACGTTGGAACCGAAAGTCTACGAGCTTCCCGCGAATCTTGACGTGAAAATCGCCGAGCTGAAGCTTCAAAGCGAAGGAATAAACATTGATAAGCTGACGAAAACGCAAAAAGACTATCTCTCCTCCTGGGAAGAAGGAACGTAGACGAGAGACTAAGAGATTTATAGAGACTAATAGAGATTGATTGTAACAATAAGTCTCCATGAGTCTCGCGAGCGAAGCGAGCAAGTTTCTATTAATCTCCATAAGTCTCTCGTTACTCCATTCCTTTGTTTTGAGTCGTGAGCCCTTACCATGAGAACCTTTGAAGAACTTTACAATCGCCTAAATACTGCCCAAAAACAGGCCGTAGACGCGATTGAGGGGCCGGTGATGGTTGTAGCGGGGCCAGGCACCGGAAAGACTCAAATTTTAACCCTCCGCATCGCGAATATCTTAAGGCAGACCGATACGAACCCGGAAAACATTCTCGCTCTTACCTTCACCGAATCAGGCGTGTCCTCCATGCGAAAACGCCTCGTTGAGATGATAAGCACTCCTGCCTATTCCGTCTGCATCAACACGTTTCACGGATTCTGCAACGGAATGATAGAGCAATACCCGGAGGAGTTTCCGCGCGTCATCGGTTCTCAAAACATTACGGAAGTTGACCAGCTTCGTCTGATAGAAGAAATAATAGAAAAAACTCCGTTAAAGGAATTAAAACCGTTTGGAGACCCGCTCCACTACGTGAAGGCGATACTGATTTCAATAAACAAACTAAAAGGGGAGGGAATAAATCCGGAAGAGTTGGCGGATATATTAAAAAAAGAGACAAAAGAATTTGAGCGGATAGAAGACCTTATCTACGAAACGGGGGCGCATAAGGGAAAAATGAAAGGGAAGTATCAGGACATTGAAAAAAATCTGAAAAAAAACAGAGAGCTTCGGCTGATATACAACGCATATGAAGAAGAACTCCGAAAAAGAAAAATCTACGATTACGCCGACATGATTATGGAAGCGATGCGGGCGTTGAAAGAAAACAAAAATCTTCTTCTCGTGCTTCAGGAACAGTATCAATATATTCTTGTGGATGAGCATCAGGACACGAATAACGCTCAAAACAAAATTTTGGAGCTTCTCTCAAGTTTTCATCCCAATCCAAATCTTTTTGTCGTCGGAGATGAGAAACAGGCAATCTATCGCTTTCAGGGAGCCTCTCTGGAAAACTTCTATCATTTCAAACGCCTATATCCCGAAGCGGTCAAGATAACGCTTGAAGAAAACTACCGCTCGCATCAGCTGATTCTTGACGCGGCGGAAAGCGTGATTTCAGGAGAAAAGCGTCTGCGGGCGAAGGGAGAACATCTTCCAAAAAAGATAAACATAAGGCGCTTTGAAACGCCGGACGATGAAATATACGGCCTCGCGAAAGATATTGAAGAAAAGATAAAACAGGGCGCGCGGGGCGGGGAAATAACGGTGCTCTATCGTGAAAATAAAAATGCCTCCCCCATCGCCCGTTTGTTTGAAAAAGCGGGACTCCCCTTTTCTATTGAATCTGAAACAAATCTTTTGGAAGATGAAGACGTAAAGAAACTCATTCTTCTCTTTCAAACGGTGGAACATATCGGAGATGATGAAACGCTCGCGAAAGCTTTGCACATAGACGTGTTTGATATAGAGCCGATTGATATATGGAGCCTATTAAAGCGCGCGAAGGAGGAAAAAATAACAATATGGAATATCATAACATCGGAAGAAAAGCTGAAAGAAATGAAGCTGGAATCGGCAAAGAATATCCATGCCCTTCACGAGAAACTTTCACGCTGGAAAAAAGTCTCAAAAAACAAAAACTTGCTGGATGTGTTTGAAATAATTTTAAGAGAATCGGGTCTTTTAAAACACCTCCTTTCTTCGGAAGACCCAGTGGAAAAAATTGAAAAAATAAACAGTCTCTTTAGCGAGGTGAGAAATCTCGTGGAACGCCACAGAAACTACTCACTAAAAGACCTTCTCTTGTATCTTGAATCTTTAGAGAATAATAACATTCACATAAAGAAAAAATCCCTCGGCGGTAAGGGAGAAAGAGTGCGTCTCATGACGGCGCACAAATCAAAAGGAATGGAATTTGAATACGTCTACATGGTGGGCGTGGAAGACGGGCGCTGGGGAAACAAAAGAGTTCCAAGCCGTATTCACTTGCCGGACGCGGTATACGGCAACATGGAGAAAAAAGAGAATGATAAAAATGAAGATGAGCGCAGGCTTTTTTATGTCGCCCTGACTCGCGCGAAAAAGGAAGTTACTGTTTCTTACGCGAAAACGAACGAAGAAGGCAGGGAGCAAGTCCCCTCGCAATTCATAGGAGAAATAAGAGAAGAGCTAAAAGAAGAAGAGTCCGGAGAAGCGCACGAACAAGCCTTCAAAAAAGAGAAAGAAATACTCTTCGCTCCAAAACAATTAAAAGGAGTTGATATAAAAGACAAGGAGTTCATAAAAGAAGCCTTTATGAAAGGAGGACTCTCGGTAACGGGATTAAATAATTATCTTGAGTGCCCGTGGAAATATGTGTACGTCAATCTTCTTCGTATTCCCAAAGCAAAAAACAAGCATCAAATGTATGGGAGCGCGGTTCATGGAGCGCTGGAAAATTTCTTTAAAAAAATAAGATACGAAGAGCCGGAAAAAGACTTCCTTCTGCTTCGGTTTGAGTATCATCTTCAAAAAGAGCCACTAAAAGAACAAGATTTTGAGGAGGCGTTGAAAAGAGGAAAAAACTCTCTTGAGGGGTACTACGACGCCTATGACGGAACATGGATAAAAAACACGATTTCCGAGCTGAATATCAAAGGCGTCATGCTAACCCCCGAAATCCGCCTAACCGGAAAAATAGATAAATTAGAAATAATAAACGATAAAAACGAAGTGAATGTTGTGGATTACAAAACAGGCGACCCGAAAACACGGGGAGAAATTGAAGGAACGACAAAAAACTCCGAAGGAAATATCTTTCGCCAGCTCATTTTTTACAGCCTGCTTCTTAACCGTTATGCTGACGGGAAGTATGCGATGGCGCGGGGCATGATAGATTTTGTGGAGCCGGACAAAAAAGGAAGATACAAAAAAGAAGAGTTTGAGATACAAGAAAAAGAACAAAAGGAACTGGAAGAAACGATAAAGCGCGTTGGAGAAGAAATTTTGGAAGGGAAGTGTTGGGAAAAGGGATGTGAGAAAAAGGAGTGCGAATTCTGCGCCCTGCGAAAGTAATAAACATATGCAATTCCAAATGGAAATAAAAAATGAAAATATGCAAACAATGATTCGCAGGTTTGGATATACTCCTCTTGGATATACGGAACGGGGAGAGATGAATTGCGTTCGCCCTATATCTCGGGATTACCCGCGCTTTCACCTCTATATCAAACAGCAGGGTACAAAATATACCTTTAGTCTTCACCTTGACCAAAAAAGACCTTCGTATGGAGGAGTTACTGCTCATAGCGGAGAATATGAGGGAGATGTGGTGGAGGACGAGGCGGGGCGAATCAAAGAGATTACAAAAGAATATGTATGAGCGAACCTCTCTTCTCGGAACAAGAAGGGAGAGAGCAAGGCGCCTTATACGTGTCTTAAAAAAACTCTTCCCAAAAGCGGGAATGATGCTTCAATACAACACGAATTGGGAGCTTTTGGTCGCGGTAGAGCTCTCGGCGCAATGCACGGACAAAAGAGTGAATCTGGTAACAAAAGAACTCTTCAAAAAGTACAAAACGTTGGAAGACTACGTGCGGGCGGATAAAAAAGAATTTGAAAAAGACATAACATCAACGGGGTTTTATCGGAACAAGGCAAAAAATATATTAAAAGCGGCAAACATAGTGAAAGAAAAGTATGGAGGAAGCATTCCAGATTCCATGGAAGAAATACTTACTCTTCCGGGCGTTGGAAGAAAGACGGCAAACGTCGTTCTGGGAAATGCTTACGGTATCGTGCGGGGGATTGCGGTAGATACGCACGTGCGGAGATTCGCGCTCAAGTTTAACCTGACAGATTACAAAGATCCGAAACAGATAGAAAAAGACCTTATGGCAATCATTCCTCAAAAAGACTGGTTTAAGTTTACCTATCTTGCGATTGAATATGGGAGGCAGGTGTGTCCCGCGAGAAAGCACGCCTGCGAAGACCACCCCCTAACAAAACTCTACCCAAAAGCAGGCAAAACCTGGCCCAAGTCAAAGTAACTCTAATGTTTGGAGGTAGAACCTCCAAACATTAGGAATGTCTATTTTTTGCCTCAAGTGAGGGTTCTGGTTTGGTTCAGCGGAAGCTCTCGGAAACAGCGCGTTCTTATCTCAAGCGAGAGACATCTTTCTTTTGTGGCACATCTAGACACTCAATCGTTCTCATTTTTCAAAGGCTATTCACGAGTCGCCGTACGGGATGTCTAACCCCCCACAAAAAAAGGATTTCTGTGATTGGTAAGCGGGATGCCTGCCCCGTGATCCCGCTATTAGCGGGATTCTTCGGGGTCTCGCAGGCGTGGCGAGCTGGGTCTCCCGCAAAAGCGGGAGTCGCCACGCCGAGGGTCAAGGTTGTCGATTGCCGCAGGAGCAATCGAACAACCGGTCCCGCGAAGCAATCACAGAAATCCACACAACCATACTTATGCACAGCACAACCCTCAATCCGTCAAGTAAAAAATGGTATAATGTAGATAAATAAAAGTAATCTCGGGGGTCGAGATTACAGAAAAGAAGATGAAAAAGAAAAAACAAGCTTCGGAATACATAAGCTTAAAAGACGCGGCAAAAATATCCGGATACGCGCCGGATTATGTTGGTCAGTTAATTAGAAAAGGGAAGCTTCCCGGGAAACGGGTATATTGCAACGTGGCGTGGATGACGACCGAAGAAGCCGTGGAAGAATATATAAAATCCTCAAAGCAAAAAAAGGAGGAAAAGGCTTCGTTTAAGGAAAAATCCTTCGCGACAATTCGTCAATTAAGGCTTCGGATGGTCTCGGAAACAAAAATGGCAACGCTCGCGAAGTCCGCGCTCTATGGAGTGGTGGTTCTCTCGGTAAGTATTTCACTTATCTTATTTTACATTCTTTCTATTACGATTGATAAGAAGATAGAAAAAAGCGCGCTCAAAAGCACGAAAGAAAATAGGGCGTCTCTGGTTGAAAATCTCCCAATTCTAGATTCTAGTTTCTAGCTTCTAAGTCCTAAAGCCTAGTGCTTAGAGCCTAACGTCATGAAAACGATCAAACAAAAAAACAGCAAAACATTTAAGAAGAAAATTGCTCTGTGTTTAATTACGGCAATATGCGCTCTCCAACTTCCGGTAAATAACGCGACAGCGGCAACGGGCGTGCCAAAAATGCTAAGTTATCAGGGAAGGCTTTTGGATTCAAGCGGAAATCTGTTGGGAGGAGCGAATGGAACCGCCTACTGTATGAAATTCTCTCTCTGGACAGCCTCTTCAAGCGGAAGTAGAGTATGGCCCACAAACGCGCCCTCCACCTCAACGATTACGATAACAAATGGAGTTTTTAATGCCGCGATTGGCGACACCTCCATAGGAGGAGACGCGCTTGATTTTAATTTTCAGACAAACGATGAGGTGTATCTTGATATCGGAATTGGTTTGCGGGTGGGAACGTGCGCGAGCGGAGGAGACGAGACGATGGAAACGCTCGCTCCCCGCCAAAGAGTATATTCCGCAGGATACGCGATAAACTCGGATATGGTGGATGGATATCACGCGGTGGAACAAGGAACAAGCACGCAAATCGCCGTTCTCTCAAACGGAGCGCTCATTTTGGGCTCAAGCACCGCCGCGGTAAGCGCGACAAGTTCAAATACGCTTACAATTCAAGGATACTCAACCGGAGATATCAATTTTTTTAGCTCCGCGACAGGAACGCTCTCAAAAGCAGGAACCCTGACTATCGCGGGGCTCCTTCAATCAAGCGGAGCGGGCAATAATTATCTCACGGGGAACCTCTCTATTGGAACCTCAACGGCTCCGACAGGAGCAGTCGCTCTCTTCAACGGAAATATCTCAATTTTGGGAACCGCCTCTTCTACAGGCCTTATAGTAAGTGGAATTGCAACTACTACGAATCTTACCATCACAGGGCTTACAAATGGATTTTTGAATGCAGGAACAAACGGCGTGATTACCACTTCTTCCGTGGCAGTAACAGACTTCACTTCTCCAAATATTTCTCAATGGACAAATAATTCTGGGTATATCACGACATCTAGTATTTCCGAAACAATCACAGGTATAGATTATAACAACACAACTGGCGTATTTTCTCAGACTTCAGGATATGAAATTCCAACAACCGCTTCCACTTCTGTTTGGAACGCTGGAGGAACTAGTTATTGGACATTAAGTGGAACAAATTTGTACCCGAATTCTGTCACATATAAAATTGGTATCGGGACAACAACTCCCGCGACATTTTTCACGGTGGCGAGCTCAAGCTCAAACTTTTTCAATGTTACAGATACTGGCAATGTCGGTATCGGAACAACAAACCCGCAAACAAAACTTGATATCACAGGAACCGCCTCTTCTACAGGCCTTATAGTAAGTGGAATTGCAACTACTACGAATCTTACCATCACAGGGCTTACAAATGGATTTTT
>MFKK01000033.1 GCA_001781035.1 Candidatus Jorgensenbacteria bacterium RIFCSPLOWO2_01_FULL_45_25b
CACTTCATAACGGATAGAGATTTTTTCTCCCGGAATAGAACGCTTCGGGGTATGCCCGCGACCCATTACGCCCGCATTTGCAATTTTCTTTACATCATAATTGATCGTCACCCCTTTATAATAGATTTGAATATCTGCATCTTGATGATCTAATTCTTCCGACATTTTTACAGTACCGGATCCAAAAACTTGTTCGGCAACATATCCGGCATGAATTTGAGTAATTAATCCGGCCCAAGTTCTATAAGTTCTCGCTCTAATTCCTTTGGAAAAACACTGAACACACATACCTGTTTTTTTCTGAAAATCGAGAAGTTCTTCTTCTTTCTCTTTTTCATAAATCGCATAAAATTCCTCAAAATCAATAAATTTCTTTTCATCCCAATATACTCGATACAGAAGCTCAATTGCCTGAATCTTTTTAGGCAGATTCATTTCAACAATTTTAATAGACACATACTTTGCACGATATGCTTGAAGTCCAACCAATTCTAAAAATCTGCTAAATTTTTCTAACATAATTTCAAGATTGAAAAAAATCAGCCGTGGACCTGGGGGGAATCGAACCCCCGCCTGCGCAATGCGAATGCGCCGTTATACCACTTAACTACAGGCCCTCAACATGTCCACAAATTTATAGACGGGGCGCAGTGCGAATGTTCCCGATTTACACAAAAACTCTATAGTTTTTGTTCGTAAATCGCAATCCCGCTCTGCGGGACGCCGTTATACCAAGCCGACGACCTACAACGAATACGTTATCCTCTTCACCTTATACAAAACCTTAATAGACACGTTAGAGCTAAGCGTGGCAACTTCTCCAACCCTTTTTCCCAAAAGAGCGCGCCCAACCGGCGACTCATGGCTAACCCTGCCCAAAGGCGGGTTCGCCTCGGGAGAACCAACAATCGTAAGATCACTCGTGTGCCCGTCTGTCTCAACGGTAACCGTCGCCCCCAAAGAAACGGCGTTCTGTTCCCCTTTTGGAGGAGAGGAAATAATCTCATGAAACTTAATAATCTTCTCAATCTCGTCAATGTTCTGATTGAGAAGCACAATCTCATCCGGATCCTCTTCAGAGTCTCGCATCTTCTCCCTCCGAAGCTCATAAAGGCTTAAAAGTTTCGCCTGAAACTTCGCGAAACCCTCTTTCGTCACATAAATTTTTTTTGGCTCATTTTTTGTCATATTTAATCAATAGTAAACTATAATAGCATAAAAGGTTTAGAAAACAAACTAATTACATGATAAAAGTTAAGACTTAAAACTGCAAAGAAAATCGTAGTTGTCAGGAAAACCGTCTTATTATGGGAGTTTGAAATAAATTGTCAAGACAATAAAAAAATAAAGCTCCTCTTAAGCCCGCGCGAGGAAAAAAATTAGTTAAAAAGCACGCGATTAAGCGAGGTTGGGAAGGCGGGAAGATCGCCAATGCTTACCACAATGTGCCGAACTCCCTCCTCCATCCGAATCTCACCCTCCACAAACTCATTCACCTGTTTCAAATTGGGAGCAACAATACTTGCCGAAACATTATAAGGCGCGTAAATCTTCGCGAGAGAATAAACAAGCGGAGATTGCGTAAGTTTCGCGATAAGCTGGTCAGCCATTTGTGGGTCAACCTCAACGTTGATGTGCGCGGACATGGAATAAAATTTCTGAATCGCGAGAAGTCCTTTAATTTCAAGCACCTTGCCCACAATAAGCTTCTCAACCCGCTTTTTAACGCCCGCGCCCGTAAGCCCCGTCTCCGCGGCGACATCCGCGAGAGAAATTCGCCCGTCATCCGCGAAAAGTTTCAACATTTTAAAGTCAATCTTATCAAGCCTCATCCCCTCCTCCTCGCCCGCGGGGGCCGTATATCCCTCAACGGCAAAGTCGGCGACATTCTTCCGGTCGCAAAGCGCGGCATATTTAATATCCTTAATGCCAAGCTCCTTTTTTAGAAGACGAAGCTTGTCAATCACTCTCCGATATCCGGCGCCGGTCACAATATAGTTATCAACAACCAGCACCTTCCTCCCCCGCAAGAGTTTTAAGTCAAGCCCTTTACAATTTTCATCCATCGTGGCAAATTGAACATTAAGTCCCTTCTCCTTAAGCCAGAAATACAGACCCTCGCCATAAAAGACGCCATCGTCCTGTAGACCGATAACACACGCCTTATCCTTCCCGAAATACCGCAACACGTCGCCTCCAACGCCGTCAACGAACTTTTTAATGGGCTTGTATTGAAGCAAGGAATTTCCTAAAAACATATAAATGGTTATTCAAATACTATAACAAACGAATCAAACGGTAAAATAAACGGAAAATTACGCGAACAAGTGGAAAAAGAATACATCACGAGCTCTAAATTTGCAAGCAAAATGTCCGTGCGAAAAAAATGGGATGGAACAAATAAAAGTTGAAAATTTTCTGGAATTAGTTGACTTTGAAAAACACGGAGGGCTCATTCCAGCCATCATCCAAGACGATATAACAAAAGAAGTCTTGATGGTCGGATTTATGAACAAGGAAGCGCTGGAAAAAACCCTCAAAGAAGGAAGAGTAACGTACTTCAGCAGAACCAAGGAAAGGCTGTGGACAAAAGGAGAAACCTCTGGTAATTTTCAAGTTGTACAAAATATCTTCCTTGACTGCGACAATGATTCCTTGCTTATCCTAATTGAACAAAAAGGAAGCGTCTGCCACACGGGGAAAAACACATGCTTTTTCAAACATGTAAATCTCTAAATAACTTGGGTAAATAGCAAATACATGGCAAAAAACCAACACATCAATTTTGGAATCCCGGGCTGGTCAATGAAAGAACGAATGGAGGCTCTTTTTGAAAAAGCGGGGTATGATTTAAAAATCAACGAAAGTCTCGGAACGGCAAAAATAGACGACTCGGAAATCATCTGCTTTTTCGATCGTGCGAAAGAAATAGCTCCCCTAATTGAAAAGGGAGCGCTGGACGGCGGAATCATCACGAAAACAGCCGCTCTGGAAACAAGCTCCAAAACAAAAGAACTCATAAGTCTTGGAACGCTCTACCCCTTCTCTAGAGAAACCAAACTCGTCCTCGGAGCTCCGGAAGAATCGGCAATCAAAACGATAAAAAATCTTGAGGGAAAAAGAATCATCACCAGAACCCCCGAAATAACAAAAACATTTCTGAAAAAACACAATATCAAGGCAAGTGTTGAATATTCAGACGGAAACAATCAGGCGAAGGTGCGCAGTATCGCGGACGCTCTCGTGGAGTATGAAAACAGCGATAATTCTTTTGCCGCAAATAATCTTCGCGTCATAGAAGTTATCATGAAAGACGAGGTTGTGATTGCGGTAAATCCGGAAACCCTAAAAAACAAGTGGAAGTTGGAAAAAATAGAAAATCTCGGCATGCTCTTAAAAAGCGCGCGATTGGCGGAAGAGATGGTTGGACTCGTCCTTCATGCCTCAAACGGCATTTTGAAAGAAGTGTTTGATATTCTTCCGGCGCTCAAAAAACCGACCGTCACTCCTCTTCGGGGAGAAAACTGGTTTGATATCCTAACCGTCGTAAACAAACAAGACCTCCGAAACCTGCTCCCGAAGCTAAAAGAAATCGGTTGCACGGATATGGTTGAGTTCCCTCTAAACAAGGTTGTGCTTTAGAATCCATTTTATAAATCACTTTCGTTGCGAAATAACATAATGTTGAGCGAGACAAAGTGGAAATGAGGAATTTCCGCAAAGTCGGAGCCAAAATTATGGCATTACAGCAGAAAACGGATTTACGAGATGGGTTCTAATCCCTCTTTTCATGCCGGAAAAAAAACTAAAACTAGCGCTTCCGAAAGGCTCCCTTCTGGAACAAACCCTAAAAATTTTTTCCTCCGCCGGATTTGAATTTATCTTCACAAACCGAAGAAGCTACACGCCGGCGATAAACGACCCCGAAATAGAGTGCGTGCTTCTTCGCGCGCAAGAAATTCCCCGCTATGTAAGCAAGGGAATGATTGATGTTGGCATAGCGGGAGACGATTGGATTGGAGAATCCGAAGCAAAAGTGAAAGAGCTCGCGAGTCTTGAATACTCAAAGAAAAATGTCAAAAAAATAAAATGGGTGCTTGCCGTATCCAAAAAATCCGACATAAAAAACCTGTCCGACCTTGAGGGAAAAACAATCGCGACCGAACTCGTAAAAACGGTGGAAAAAATCTTGAAACAGCGGGGAGTAAAAGCGCGAGTGGAATTCTCATGGGGAGCAACAGAGGTAAAACCGGGAAGATTTTGCGACGCGATTGTGGAGCTTACCGAAACCGGCTCCTCAATTGAAGCAAACAACCTGCGTATCATAGAAACCCTGTTTGAAAGCGGAACAAAGCTCATCACAAATGAGTCCGCCTATAAGAATCCGTGGAAACGGGAGAAAATGGAAGATCTCGCCTTTTTGCTCGCCGGATCTGTGGAAGGAAGAAAAAACGTTATGCTAATGATGCATGTTCCACAGGACAAACTCCAAGAAACATTAAAAAACCTTCCCGAAACCCACCCCACAATCAAAAAGATAACGGGAGAGCCGATTTACGACGTCACCTTGAGCGTTAAAAACGAAGAAGCAAGAACACTAATTCCAAAACTCAAAAAAATGGGATGCGCCGAAATCGTGGAATTTCCAATCAACACCTCAAGCAAATAATAACTAACCAAAAATTCTCGCATCGCGCATGTCCGACTTAAGAGTAAGGCGTCTAAACAATAAACGAGGAGGGAGAAAAAAGTCGGAATGTGTCGCTGTTTGAATCCCGACCCGCCAGCTGGCGAGGAGGTTGAGTTCGACACATTCCAGCAAACTTTTTTCAACAAACGAGAGGAAGGTGAGAAAATAAAACAAGGGAGGACATGTGCGATGCGAAAATTTTCACACACCTACTCCTCCCACGAAAGCGCTCCCGTCTGATACTCGGTAACCCGAGTCTCAAAAAAGTTCTTTTCTTTTTTCAAGTCCATAATCTCGCTCATCCAAGGAAACGGATTTTTTGTGCC
>MFKK01000034.1:0-52633 GCA_001781035.1 Candidatus Jorgensenbacteria bacterium RIFCSPLOWO2_01_FULL_45_25b
TGTTCCCCGCGATATTACGAGCGAGGAGGTGAAGGGAGCGAGCGGGGAGAACCTTCGGAGTCTTATTGAATCCAAAACTTCGGAACTGCAAAAAATTCAGGAGGAGCGCGAACGGCTTCAGACGGAGCTTCGCGAGGTTAGTAAGATTAAAGGAGTGCTTACAAAGGATATTCGGGCGATTGAGAACAATATCAAACAATTAGACCTCTCTGTTAAGTCAAACAAGCTGACCTTAGAAAAACTTGAACTTGAAATTGAATCGCTCAATAAAGACATGAAGAGCGTTGAGGAGAGCGTTGTTGTGAAGAAGAGCACGATCGGTAAGCTTATTTTTGAACTTGACCAGATGGACCAGGAGACCTTTTTGATGGTTTTTTTGAAGAGCGGGTCTCTCGCGGAGGGATTTTCGGAACTTCAATCTATCGTTTCCTTTAACAGTGACCTTGTATTAAATGTTCGCGAACTGCGGGACTTTCAAAGCGATATTCTTTTGAAGTCGGCATCGGTTCAGCGCAAAAAAATGGAACGCGAGGCGGAGAAGGGGAATCTTCTGAACAGGCAATATATTGTTCAGGACCAAAAAAAGGAGAAGGAAAAGCTTTTGCTTACCACAAAAAATCAAGAGCAGGTGTATGCGGGACAGATAGCCGAGCTTGACCGCCAGCAGGGAGAGATAAGCAAGGTTATTGACCAGATTGAAGCAACATTACGCGAGAGTTTTGACCCGACGCTTTTGCCGATAAAGCGAGCAGGGGTGCTTGCCTTTCCGGTTCAGAATCCCCGCGTGACCCAGAAGTATGGCAGTACGCCCGACGCGCAAAAATTATACAAATCAAAAATTCATAACGGAATTGATTTCGGCGTTCCGCTCGGCACGCCCGTATACGCTTCCTATGACGGCAAAGTTGTCGCGGTTGATAATAACGATAAGGGCATATCCCGTTTTCAAAAATATCAATACGGAAAACATATCGTAATTGAACATCAGAATAGTTTGGCGACGCTTTATGCTCATCTTTCCCGGCAGGTTGTTACGAAGGGCCAGGAAGTAAAGAAGGGGGAGCTTATCGGATATTCGGGAAACACGGGATATTCCACCGGACCGCATTTACATTTTACGGTTCTTTGGGCGCCGAGTGTTCAGTATAAAAAAATCGCGCCCGCCGCGGGGCTTGTGCCGATTGGCATAACGATAGATCCGGAGGAGTACCTTTAGCGAATTTCTAATTTCTAAAAAACAGTTTTTTAAGAATTGTTTTGTGGGGGAGAGGGAAGGGGGACGAAATTTCTAATTGCTAATTTCTAATGACTGGTTTTCCACAAGGGAGGGTGGTTTTGTGGTTTTGGTGTGGTATTATAAAAGAACATAAAGTTCGCATAATTTAAGTTAATATACCTTATATTATGAAACAAAGCCAAAAGCCACTCCCCTCTCACTTAGAAGATTTTTTGGATTGGTTGGTTCGTAAACGTAATCTTACTTTGAAAACTCAAGCCAACTATGCCCGGTTCTTGGAGAAATTTTTTTCTTGGCTTGGCTCTAATTACCTTTTTTCCTTAAGGCCGCATGAACTTACTTCAGACCATTTGGAAAAGTATCGTTTTTTTCTTGTCTCTGATAAACATCTCAAGTCCTCAACTCAAAACATTTATCTTATAGCCCTTCGTTCCCTCTTAACGTATTTTGTTGAAAATAATATTTTCGCTCCTTCTCCAGAAAAAGTACATTTACTGGGAAGTGTTTTGACCAAAAAACCTCGTTTTTTAAGTTTTCAAGAATTACGGTGCTTATTAGAACAGCCGGATGTTTCTATGATTCGAGGACTTCGAGATAGAGTAATTATGGAATTATTGCTTGCGACAGGCCTTCGGATAAGTGAACTTGTTCGCTTAAATAGAGATTTTCTTTCAAGTGATAAAATTTCAGAAGATTGCCATTATTGGATAGGTCGTTATATGGCCGTTCGTCTTGATAAGAATGAGGCGCTTTTTGTTTCTTGGCGAAATGAAAAGAAACAATTATCACCGAAGCGTTTGAGTGTGCGAACGATACAGCATTTTTTTAAAAAATACGCCACTGAGGCGGGAGTGCCTTTTGCTATCACTCCGCACATATTGCGTCACACGCAAGCACAAAATTTATTCACTAGGTCTGTTGACTTAAAACCGCTTTATCGGGCGTGTGGTCATTCTCAGATGTTTTCCGGTGAATATGTTGCTCCTGTTGGGAATATTCGTTCCGCTCTTCGAAAAAACGAATTTGTATGGCATGATGTTGAAAAACGTATTCAGGATGAAATTTGCTGGCTTCGGGAAGTAATTTCAACCTTTCTACGCGAAGAAAAACATGCGCCTGATGGATGTAGCCATTGTTTTTTGCGTTCCATCGCTATTTTGATTGTGCAAGGGATTATAAGTGCGACGGAAATTCGTTTTGACCACACTCAAGTTTCTTTTTGGAAAAATCCTCATACTAATTCTTATCCGCAAGAGATTTATCATGGAAAAGATTGGCATCATAGGACAATGAGTCAAATCGAGGGTCATTTTATTGTTCAGGGCTATAAAGTTGTTCGCCAGCCGATCCTACAACAAGGGCGGGCAGACCTCGGTGTTTCTGATTTTGGAGGTATGGACTTATTTATAGAAGTAGGAACGGTCTCGCTATACAAGCTTATAATAAATTTTTTAAGCATGGATAATTTCGTGTATCTTATTGCTCCACACGAAGGAGTCTTGGTAGAGTTTATAAAGAAAAAGAAAAAATGATGTGACATAATTATGAAAAACTCAAATAAAAGTATACAACAATACGTTTCTGATTTTCTTGACTGGATTGATGTGGAAAAGGGCCTAAGCTCAAAAACCCAGGAAAATTATTCGCGTTTCTTGAAAAGATTTTTTGTTTGGCTGGAAGAAAAGAAAATTCTTGATTTAAAGCCTCACGAACTTACTCCGGAACATATATGGGAGTACCGTATTTATCTTGCTCGCAAGACCCATTCTCGACGAACTGCGACCTCTTTAAAAAAATCTACTCAAAATTATTATCTCATCGTTCTTCGTTCGCTTCTCGCGTATTTTGTGGAGAGAAATATTCCCTCTCTTCCTCCTGAGAAGGTGAAGTTGGCACGGGATAAAGACGACAAGGAGATTCGTTTTCTGACCTTGGAGCAATTGGAGAAGCTTTTTTTTGTGCCCGATATTTCCTCTCCTGCAGGTGTTCGAGATAGGGCTATTTTGGAGACATTTTTTTCTACTGGAATGCGTGTTTCGGAGTTAGTTGCCCTGAATCTTGATCAGGTAAGGTCGTCGCTCCATTTGGATTCGCTGGAACTTGGAATTGTGGGAAAGGGCGGCAGAACACGCACAGTGTATTTTTCAAAACGC
Organism: Candidatus Jorgensenbacteria bacterium RIFCSPLOWO2_01_FULL_45_25b; assembly: GCA_001781035.1. Lineage (GTDB taxonomy): Bacteria > Patescibacteriota > Minisyncoccia > UBA6257 > GWB1-50-10 > 01-FULL-45-25b. Next base: position 3,391 of record MFKK01000034.1, read on the forward strand.
GTGCTTTCCTGGATCGAAAAATACCTTGAGATGCGGGGTGATTTTGAAGAACCGCTTTTTATTAATTATCGTTCTCCGAAAACATCTTCCCGACGGCTTAGTGTTAAATCTATAGAGAATCTTGTGAAACGCTACGCTCTCCGAGCGGGTCTTCCTAAAAATACTACCCCACACGTGCTTCGACATTCTTTTGCTACTGATTTATTAAATAAAGGTGTTGATATTAGAATTTTGCAAGAGTTTCTTGGTCATAAGAGTATTACTGCTACCCAGATATATACGCATGTCACGAGTAAAAAACTACGGGAGATTCATAAGAAATTTCATGGTACTATATAGAAGTATTTATGACTAAAAAACACGTACATTTTGTGGGGGTTGGAGGCATAGGAATGAGCTCTCTTGCCCGATGGTATTTGGCTCAAAATTGGGCTGTTTCGGGGTCTGACCTCTCCCCCTCTGAAATTACCAAAGAGCTTGAAAAGGAGGGCGTACGGGTCAAAATTGGGCACAATTCCTCAAATTTGCCTCAAAAATTGAATGTTTTGGTGTATAGCAACGCTCTTCCGCAGAATACCCCTGAAATTGAGGGGGCGCGGAAATTGGGGGCTTCTGTTGTGAGCTATTCCGAGGCGTTGGGCGCTATTGCCAAAACATATACGACGCTTGCGGTTGCGGGGTCGCATGGAAAGAGCACGACGACCGCGCTTTTAGGTTTGTGTCTTCTTTCGGGCGGTTTTGACCCAACCGTTATTGTCGGAACGAAGGTGAAAGAGTTCGGCGGGAAAAATTTTCGTTTTGGAGGAGGCAAGTTTTTTGCGCTTGAGGCGGATGAGTATAAGGGAGCGTTTTTTCAATATGTTCCAACCTCTCTTATTATCACGAACATTGATAAGGAGCATTTGGATTTTTACAAGACGTTCGCGAACGTGAAGAGGGCGTTTTTGAGGTTTCTTGGGCAGGCGGTGCCGGGTGGGAAGTTTGTTTTCAATAGAGACGATGCTGTTTTGTGGGGATTACGGGCGCAGATTTTGCGTATCGCGAAAACGAAGCATTCGGAGATTCTTTGGTATTCGCTTCACTCCCCCATGGCGAAGAAGATTGAGCGAGTGTTGCGAATTCCCGGCAGGCACAATGTTTCAAACGCGCTCGCGGTTTATACGCTTGCCCGCGCGCTTGGCGTATTGGAGAGACGGATTTTTTCTGTCTTCCGAACATTTTCCGGTACGTGGAGGAGGATGGAGTACTGTGGCGATCTAAGGATCGCCACCGCGGATGAGCGCGGACTTGTACGCGGAAAAACGCGGAAAGAAACAAATGTTGAGGTGTACGATGATTACGCGCATCATCCGACGGAAATAAAGGCGACACTCTCTGCTTTTAAGCAATCCCCGTTAGAAGCAAAGCTTCTAACGGGGCAAGCCGCGAACGAACGCAAAAAGCGGAAGATTGTGTGCGTGTTTCAGCCTCATCAGGCGCATCGATTAAAATCGCTTTTTAAGGAGTTTGTTGATTCATTTCAAGATGCGGACGGACTTATTCTTCTTCCAACGTATCAGGTTCCTGGTCGGGATATTGCTTTGGACAAGCGATATTCATCCGAGGCGCTCGCGAAAGCAATCATCAGAAAGTATCCCCGAAAGCGTGTGTTGTATCTTGAAGACCCAAAAAGGCTGAAAGAGGAGATTTTCAATATGTTGCGCGGACTCCCCTCTTCGGACGGAGTTTTGGTTATGATGGGAGCGGGAGACATTTTTCAATTAACTTCGGAGTTGATTAAAAAAAGAATCTCTAATATCTAATATCTAATTTCTAAATCCTAAACAATTTCAAAATATTAATCTCAAAAACGTAGTTTGATAGGCTCATTATAAAGTTTTGAATTTTGACATTTGAGATTGTTTAGAAATTGGGGTTTAGAAATTAGAGATTTTTATGTTGGATTATAAAAATGTTGAGGAATTTAAATCCCAATGCGGGTATGAAATTGACGGCGTGTGGTATCCGCGGGTGACGAAAATTGTTGATATTAAGTCAAAGCCCGCGCTGTATCGTTTTTACGGCGCGATGAAGAGTTATCAGGACGCCGAGCGCATGAAGGAGCAGTCCGCGATTGAGGGGACGCTTGTGCACGATACGATTGAGGCAATATTAACCGGACAGGAGCCTTCCATTCCTCTCTTAATCAAGCCTTCGGTGGACGCCTTTTTGAAGTTTTTAGAAGACAATTCCATTGAGGTTCAGACTCAATACGTTGAGTATCGTCTTTTTCATCCCACGCATCGCTACGCGGGAACGCTTGACGCTATCGCGACCATTCACGGCAAGACGGGAATTTTGGACATAAAAACGTCGCAGGCGATTTATAGGGATTATAACTTACAGACATCGGCCTATATGGCGGCGATGATAGATAAGGTGCCGTCGCTTCAGGCGCGATGGATTTTGCGCATTGACCAGAATCAGAAGTGTCTTCAGTGCGGAGCCGTGTTGCGCACCAAGGGAGGGAACGGAAAGATTCGCACCCAGTGGAATAATTATGTTATGCAGACGTGCGCGCATGAGTGGGGGCCGGCTCGCGGGCTCATTGAGCTTAAGGAGTTTCCTTTTTGGGAGAATGATTTTGAGGCGTTTTTAGGAGCGAAACGACTGTGGGAGTGGGAACATGAGGAGATGTTGAAGAAGATTGGGTATTAGGTTTATAAAAGTTTTCTTTCTTTTCTGTCGCGACTAGTTATTTTTGTATAATGTTGAACGTTCGCGACACGTTCCTACCGGGACCGGCGGTTGGTTTGCTCTAGTGGCAAGCAACCATTGTTTCTATAATCACTGCTCCATGTTTTTGAATTTCCCCCGCCACACTCCCTTCACTCGGGCGCTCCGGGGCGCTAGCCCAAGTCTTACCCTCGTTCAAGGAGTGTGGCAGGGGAAATTATGTTGTTGTGGCGATAGAGTGTAACGCTTTTGGCGTGCGGACCCCGTGTGATCCATAAGCTCGCGTATGAGAAGAAAGAAACCCCCCAATCTTCTTTTTTGTGGGGAGGGGTGAGTTGGAAACCATGCCCCGAGTCCTTCCTCCTAGAGAGTCCATGAGAGCGCGTCTTGCGCTCTAATCATGGAGGATTGGATTTCTCCTCCGCAGAAACGGAAGAGGTGGTCTTTTATGAGATTCGCCGATCCCAGTATCGCTTCATCCGTGATTGCCAGACTTGTCGCTTCGCAGAAAAGCGCGATGTCTTGAGAACTCTCCGTGATTTTCGCCGTGTCGCTGTCTTTGTAGTTCCATCGGCGCGTGAGCACTTTTTTGCGGTCGGCGTACACCACCTCTCCTTTTTGTGTCGTTTCAGGCTCGCCACCGCCCAGCGGAAGGAATTGTTCTTCTCCCTCGCTGAATCGGAGAGTAATGTCGTCCTCTATTTGCGACAGGTCATAACCGCCTACCGGCAGGAACCATTCCAGTTCCGCGAGCAGATAGCAGTTCACCACCACATTGATGATGGGGGCGCTGTTTCCACGGACGATGCGCCGTAGAAGCGCTTCCGCGGTTGGTCGATGATCTTTCGGGTTCACTCCGAAACTGCGGTAGGTTTCCCGCCAAGCAAGCACGGTTGGATGCGTGTTGACGTCTTCGGGCGAGTATTGCGCTCGAAACTCATTCTCCATCTTCGCTTTGAGCGCGGATAGTTCTGGGTTTTCGCGCGCGTTCTTAATACCTCGCGCGATTACGACGCCAATGCGGAGCGCCGGATACTTCTCGGCGACTTCCTTTTGGATTGAGAAATGGAGCTTGTTGTTTATAATTGCAGTTTTTGGGCAATAAGGGCGGCACAATCTTTTGGAGGAAGGTTGGAATTGTCTATGATTGTCGCGGGACGAGACGCAGACGCCTTTGCATTCGGCTGTTCCAAAAATTCCTGAAGCTCTTCTTCTGTTGAAATTTTTGTATGAAGGAGGCGGGAGGGTTCTTTGATTCTTTTTACCAGTTCGTCCATAGAACATTGAAGTTCCACCAGATGAATCGCGCCGTTGTGTGTTTCCGCGCAAGCAACACATTCTTTGATAAATTCTTCCGCGCCGGAACTGCCACCCGTGAAGGTTATAATCATCCCCTTCAGTTTTGTTTTTAAAACGCCGTTTAGGAGGTCAATTCGGAAGCCCTTTTCCACCCCTTTTCCTTCAGGAAATTCTTTCGGAATAAATTTTTGTACGATATCCAGAACGAGATGATTGTTAAGAAGAGGGAGCCCTGTTAATTTTTCCAACTCCTCCCCTACCGTTTGCTTTCCCACTCCCGGCAAGCCGTAGAGAAGGATGATTGTTGTTTTTGTATCCATGCGTTTTATTATATCATATTATTTTTATATTAACGGTTCCTCTGTCTGGCTCTCGTGACTTTCCTTCTTTCCTTTTTTGCCGGTGATTGCGGATTTTTCCCGCGCGCTTCGGATGATACTTACCTCTTCTTCCATCATCAGGCGTTTCGCCTCTTCTATCGGCACCGCGAATTTTTTTCTTGAGGAGGCTATGATTTCTTCTCTTTCAGAGGCGTAGTTTGGTCTTGTTATGTTTAGGGTTTCCGCGGAGAAGGGGTCGTATGTTTCGCCGTCTATCGTCATTTTTATGTAGAATTCACGGACGCCAAGGTTAATCATGTCTTTTTGGTCAAAGACGGGAACCATTTCCGGTTTCAATTTTATGGAATCCTCTCCTCCCACCCGAAAGATGACGATGGTTCCCACGTTTCCCAAGACTGCCGCCTGGACGCTTGATAGGAGTTGTTGCATGTATTGGTGCGCCATCGTAAGGCAGAGACCGTACTTTCTCGCTTCCGAGAGGAGGTTTTCAAATGTTTGGGTTACCACATTTTGAAACTCATCCACGTAAAGATAAAAATCGTGGCGTTTATTTTCCGGGAGCGCCGCGCGCGCCATGCCTGCTTGTTTTATTTTTGTTACGAACATGGAGCCGAAGAAGCTGGAGTTTTCCTCCCCTATTTTTCCTTTCGCGAGGTTGATGAGGACAATCTTTCTTTCATTCATGATTTTTTCCAAGTCAATTTTATTTTCCTTTTGTCCGAAGATGTTGCGGAGCATCGGGTCGGAAAGGAATTGTCCGAGCTTGTTTACCAGAGGGATGATGGCATCGGTATCAAATTTTTCCGACCAGTCCGCGAATTCAATCGCCCAGAAGCGTTTTACCATGTCGTCTTCAATGTATTCAACCACTTTTTGGCGGTAGTTTCTGTCCGTTAGCATTGAAATCATTCCGCGCATGGTCGCGTGGGGATAATCAAGAAGCGCGAGACAGGTGAAGCGGAAGACGTGTTCAAGGCGTGGCGTCCAATTCGCGCCGAACTGTTTTTCCAGTACCTCAATCAACCCTTGCGTGAGCTGGTGCTTGAATTCGGGCGCGATGTTTGAGAGCGGATTGAAGGCGACCGGGTAGTCTAGATCGGATGGGTCAATGATAATCACATCCTCCACGCGGTTTTTGGGAACGAAATCCAGTATCGCTTCAATGAGGTCGCCGTGAGGGTCCATCACGCAGACGCCGTGACCGTAGGCGATATCCTGGCGAATCAAAAGTTCAATCAGTTTTGATTTTCCGACGCCGCTCTTCCCCACCATGTAGAGATGGCGTCTGCGGTCTACCCGCTTTAATCCGAAAACGAATTTTTTTTCTTCAAGCGCCGCCACATAGTTTGTTCTGCCGATGAAGGAGACTTCTTTCGGGTCGATTCTTCCATACATGGGAAGTTCCGGCGGGGGCGGAGCATATTTAATTCGTTGAATTTTTGAGCGTTCTTGCATGATTTATATTTTAGTTATCAATGGCTTTGGAAGAGATTGTAAAAAGGTTAGGTACTAGAAGTTTTATACACTCTCCAACGCTTCCCTACCGGGACCGCTCTTCGTCCGCTCCTGCGGCGGACGAGAGCTTAACTCTCAATGCTCGGACTCGCTTTCGCGAGACCAAGCTCCGAGCATTTCCGAGATATCCTGTACGGGAAGCGTTGAAGAGAGTTTCTTTATTTTTTTAATTTTCAAATCGAATTTTAAACGATTCCGATTTCTTCCAGAAACGCCTGATAATCTTTTAGCGTTTCTTTCGCGTCTTCATCGCTTATTTCAAATCCGGATGTGTTTACGATGTCATTTTTTGTTCTATGCGCCCGCCAGAGCCTTTCCAATGTTCTTACGTTTTCTTTGTCAATTTGTTCTATGCGGTCTGCCATGTGTTCCCCTTTTAATTCCAAGAGCTGGAGGATTTCGTCCGTGAACTCATCCGCCTGAATGATTGCTTGCAGAAGCGAATCCGGAGGAGAGCTTTCCGATTTTTTCATGAGCGTTTCCCATCGGTGTTTTAGAGCCTTATTATTTTCCCCTTCCGTTATTGTTTTTTTACCGGGCTTATAATCGTAGGTAAATTGAGACTTGTATTTCCATGCTTTTGGAAGCACGAATACAAAACCAGCAACAAGAAAAAAAGTGATGGAAAGAAACAGATATTTTATACCGTTGTAAACACTCCACCACGGTATTCCGAAGAAGGCTTCTTTGAATGTTTGTATGAAGAAGGATATGTAGCTCATGCTTTTTATTGATATTTCGCTATGTCTTCCTCATCTCCGAATATCGGAAGCCCGGATTGAGCCCCCGCTCTTCTTGATTCAACTCTTCGGAGGTGGGGCGCGGTCATAACGAGAATGGTTGGCGGATGAAAGAGAGAGGCAATCGCTTCGGTGTTTAAAATTGAAGTTTTCATCATGAAGTTCTGATTAAAAAAATGGGACGTGAGAAGCTTTCCCCAGAAGGTGTCTTTCGGCATCTCTCTTGTAAAGTAGTTCATTAGAAGGCGCTGTTTTCGGAATTGAACGCGTGTTTTTGGAAAGATATACGGGAATGCCCAGAGCTTTGCCCTGGTACTCATCGGTTCATTTAATATGAAGCCGTTTCTTCCCGCATCGCTGTACTGATTGAAGGCGCCGCGGATTCCCCTTCTCGCGTAGCTGTCGTAGAAGCCTTCCTGCGGGGCGATGTAGAGAAATCTTATGACGGTGTTAAAGGCGACCTTCCCGATATTATTCTCCATTTCCGTGAGCTTTTCCGTCTCTCCCGGAGAGCGAATGGAGATGCTTGTTTTCGCCTCTCCTTCCGGCGTAATAATCTGGCGCTTCGCGGTGTCTTCCTTGAACTTATCAATTATTTTTTGAGCGGGTTCCACCCAATCGGCGCTTGCCGGACAGATGAGAATTTGAACTCCCGCTATTTCGTTTTGTTTTATCTTCCCGAATACTTCAAGGAAATTTCCCATCGGGTCAACCCGCTTTTCTTCTCCCGGGTCGTCCAGAAAATGTTGATATGTTTTTATGGGGTAGACGGGATCTTTTTTTAATATCATGTCCGAGCCCCACATTTCATTTCCCGCCTCGTATATTTCCTTTGTGGTTTGAGGAAGGTGTTTCATGTAGTCTTCGCTTTTGACGAGTTCAATTTCTGGATAGTGGGCGAAGAAGGCCGCCTCCAGGAGTGTTTTCGCTTTTTCATATCCGCGGAAGTAAAAGTGTACCTCTCCCCCAAAGCTTATGATTTCCAAAGACATGTAGCGGGTTACCTCTCCGTCCCAGTAGATTTCTTTCGGATCGTCCGCCGTGTTTCGCAGGGAGTGAAGGCTCGCGAGCACCTGCTCCATCGCTTGCGGGCCTTTTTCGGTTTCTCGGGGAATGCGGATTTCATATACGATGTATTTTGTGTCGGCTTGAAAAATTTCTCTTCTCCAGAAGAGCCAGATGGAGAGGAAGTTTTTTATCACAAACAAAAATAACCAGAACCACCAGGTTAGTTCAATGAATTTCATAAAGGCATTTTCAATTCCCAGTGGGAGAAAGAAAAAGATTCCCGCGAAACCCGCAATAAAGAGAATAATCCACACCTCCTCTTTTTTAAAAAGCTCTTCACCGGCATCCAGAATTATCTCTATCAGTTTTTTAAGCATTTGGTTTATTATACATTACTTTTGACGCAGAATATAGAAATTTATATTAAGACTCAAGACTCAAGAAAAAAGACTCAGGAAACGAGAAATGGGGATATGGGAAATGAAGAAATATGGAAAATTCTTGATGCCTCAAAATTTAACGTACGTTAAATTTTGAGGCAAGTGTTGAGCGAGCTTGAAATCATACTACTTGCTTCACGATTTGTTTTACGACAAACCCCGACCACACGGTCGGGGTTTGTTTGCTTTATGCTTCGCGGATGTCGTATTTTCCGGTTTCCAGCCTTCTGAAACGTTTTCTGTTTTGAAGATTCAAGAGAATGGTGTTTTCCTTCAGGAAGCGTTTTTGATTTACCAGTTCAACCACTTCTTTTGAGTTCAGGGGGCCGTTTTCTTTTATGAGGTTTACGATGACCTCGCGCACCGTTCCCGGAAGATAGCCGTATTCTTTGAGTCCATACATTCCCCTTCCGACCAGGACGAAGCGTTTGTCTTTGATTAGTTCGTTATGCACCGTTTGCGTGTTTACCGGCTTCGCGCTGATTTTATTTTCGTGAATGAGCTTCGCGATTTGCTCAAAGTGGAGAGGCTTTCCATGTTTTTTAATCGCGAGATAGGCTTTGTCGCGCACGTTTTTCGGCTTGATTTCCGCCCATGTCATAAGCCCAAAATCTCCGAAGGCGTTTTTACCGAATTTTTTGGAGATTTGAAGGAGGCTTGAATTCGCGTATTCGTTTATTTTTTCCCTTAGTTCGGAATTTCCGAATATGCCTTCCCTTCCCGCTTCTTCAAAGAACGCTATCGCTTCTTTGATGTAGTTCAACAGTTTTTCTTTTTCCTCCTTTCCGAGATGCCAGAAGCCCTTTGTGTCCGTTCCTTCTTTTTCGTAGAGAGGCTCTCCCGCCGCGAAAAAGAAAAATTGAATTTTGTTTTCAATGTTTTTTGCCGTGGGGTCAATGCCCAAAAGACGGGCAATGTTTCGCATGAAACCATACTCCTCTTCCACTCCCTCGCCTTCCCGAAGATAATTTTTCGCGATGTCCACAATTTCCCCAAAGCTTTTATTGATTTCTTTTTGAATTTTCAGAAGGCTCTGATTTTCAATCTGGCGAACCCGCTCCCGAGTGATCGCCAAGACATCTCCAATTTCTTGGAGTGTTTCCTGTTTTCCCGCTAACCCATACCGTTTTACCATAATCCGTTTTTGTTTTGGGTTCAGGCTTTGGAGAATATTTTCTATCAGGTTTTCCAGGTTTATGACCATGTTTTATTTATACCATAAGTGTTAAAATAAGTCAAACCACTCTTGTTCCTATTTTTCTTTTGCTCTCCAGATATAGATAAGGGGGCTTGCCACGAATATGGAAGAGTAGGTTCCTATGATTGTGCCGACAAGAATGGTCAGGATGAAGTAATACAGCGTTGATGGCCCGAAGAAAAGAACGGCGAGCAGTATCAGAACAAGCGTCAGCGAGGTGTTGATTGACCTTACCATTGTTTCTTGAACGCTTTTGTTAATGATTGTTTCCATGTCGTCTTTTTTGTCTTTTGTCGCCAGGCGCTCTCTTATTCTATCAAAGACCACTATGGTGTCGTGTACCGAGAAGCCGATGACTACCAAAAGCGCCACGATAAAATTCGTGTCTATTTCAATTCCCTTATACCATCCAAGAAAGGCGAGAAGCCCTGTCGGGATGCTTACATCGTGGAAGAGCGTAAGGAGCGTTACCACGCCATACTTCCATGATGTAATCGGATTTGAGACCTTCCTAAACGCCCAGGCGATGTAGAGAGAGATGCCGAGGAGAACCGCGATGATTGCCTGAATGGACTGCTTTCTTAGTTCCGTTCCGATTGTTGGTCCGATGTTTGAGAAGCTTACCTCCTCCGTTTCTCCGAATGTTTTTTTGATTGTTTCAAGGTATGCCTGATGAGCCTCTTCTTTTATTTCGGGCAGACGGACGACAAATTCATTTTTCTCCCCTGTTTTTATGATCGGGTTTAGTTCCGGATGATTTGCCCGCAGGACGGTTTTTATTTCTTCCGCGCTTACGCCTTTTTGAATCGTCAGACGCCATTCCGCGCCTCCCTTTAAATCTATTCCCTGTTTCAGGTCGAGCGTTGCCACAAGAATCCAGCTTACGAGGACGAGAATACTAGATGCTCCAAGAAAGATATGTTTATGTTTGATGAGATTCATAATTAAAATTTCTAATTTAGGATTTTTTTAGAAATATTCTTAGGAGAGCGCGGGTTATCGTGATTGCGGAAAACATGCTTATCAGAACGCCTATCAGAAGAGCGAGCGCGAAACCTTTTACGAAGCTTGATGTGAAGTAATAGAGAGTAAGCGAGGTAATGATTGTTGAAATGTTGGAGTCGCGGATTGATGTCCATGCCCGTTTGAAACCCTCCTCAATCGCCGTTTCCCTTTCCCTTCCTTTTTTCAGTTCTTCTTTTGTCCGTTCAAAAACGAGGATGTTCGCGTCTACCGCCATACCGATTGAGAGAATGAATCCCGCGATGCCGGAAAGAGTGAGAGTGATGGGAATGATTTTAAATATCCCAAGCGTGAGAGCAATATACATAAGAAGCGCTATAGAGGCAAAGACACCCATCTTTCGGTAGTATCCAATCATGAAAAGGATAACAAGGAGGGTTCCTATGCTTCCCGCGAGGAGTGCTTTTTGGAGAGAATCCTTTCCCAGTTCCGGGCTGATTGTTTGCTGATTTACGAGTGTTATGGGAGCAGGCAGGGCTCCGGCATTAAAGCGTTCAACAAAACCCTTCGCCTCTTTCACAGTGAAATTTCCCGTAATTTGAGCGTTTCCTCCCTCTATCTTTGTTTGCACGGTCGGCATTTGAAGGAGCTCGTTGTCCAAGAATATCGCGAGAGGCTTTCCGATGTTTCTTTCCGTTATTTCCGCGAAGAGTTTCCCTCCCTCGTTATTGAATTGGATGTTTACCACTCCTTCGCCGCTTATGTTATCCAGCGAAACTTGGGCTCCTTTTACAAACCTGCCGTTTAACGCCGTTGGAAGAAAATCAATAGTTGTTGAGGCGGAATTTCCGATAAGCTCCATTTCCCCCTCTTCGCTTTTTTCTTTCGGCTTTTCAATCACTTCCCGAAATTCCAGGAAGGGAGTTTCGCCGATTTCTTGTATCGCCTGTTTAATGTCTTTTACTCCCGCGAGCTCAATCACGAGCCGGCTTCGTTCCCCGCTTTTTGTTATGAAGACGCGAGGCTCGCTTACCCCAAAAAGGTTTACGCGCCTTTCTATCACGTCCCGAAGGCCGTTTAAGACACTCTCCCTTTCCACGCCGTTTATCTGGCTTGTGTCTACCTCATAGATGAGATAGCTTCCTCCCGCGATGTCTAGCCCAAATGTCCACGGGCGGAAGGAGCTTATTTTTGACCAAAAAGGCTGATACGAAAAAACGCCGGCTATGAGAGATACGGCGATTGTTATTGCGAGGAGGGTTGTTTTCTTTTTTTCTTGCATACTCTTTTTATTTGCTCTCGCTTGTTGCTTAGACGGCAGGAATACAACGTTCTTTATTCTACGCCATGTTATTTCAAAAAATCAACCCCGTTAGAAAGTTTCGTATGAAAAAGGAGATTTGGTCTTGGTTTTTTGAAAAAAAACCCAGCGTAGTTTTCTCACTCATTCTCGCTCGTCCAGCGTCTCGCTCCGAGGTTTTGGTCGTTTTGCCCCGCCAAGGTGGGTACTATGCCCCCGCACAAATCCCTTCGGGATTCTGCAGGGCAGGCGAAAATGACCTCAAAATCCGTTCGGAAATCATGTTGGATTTTATTCATCCCAAAGATAAGCTCCTACCAGGATCGCGGTTGGTTTGCTCCAGCGGCAAACCACCGCTGCCTCTCAACGGCGCGCCTCCTTTGGGAGACCAAGCGCGCGCCGCTTCCGAGAGCTCCTGTACGGAGCATATCTTTGGGATGTTTTGATTTCTCCAATTTTCTCTTTTGTGGTGTGAAAGAATATGTGAAGATATGATTATGTTTATTCTTTCTAACCGGGTTTATTTTTCATAACCTTGTCCCTAAAGAGGAATTTTCCCAGCTCAACTCCAAGAATATTAAATATGCCGAAGAGCAGGACTCCTCCCAGCCACGCGGGGGGCAGGGGCACGGTTCCCAGTGTGTTTTGGAGAGCGGGTATGTATATCGCGGATAGCATAAGTAAGATACCTGTTCCAACTCCCCCAGTCAGATATTTGTTGCTTAGGGGATTGTATGTGAAGATGCTTGTTTCCAATTTGCGAATAGAGAGCGCGAGAAGGAGCGTGTATATTCCAAATGTCGCGAATATAAAGGTTCTTACCAAATTTTCGTCTATTCCTCTTCCTAAGAGGACAAGATACATAACGAGAAGGAGGGCGCTTGAAATTGTTCCTATAACACCTATTAGAAAGATTGTTTTCGCGTCAAATATATCCTTCACCGGTTTTGTTGTTTTTTTATCTCCTTCCTCAAACGCAAAAGCGATTGCCGGAAAACTATCCGAGAAAAAATTTACCCATAGAATTTGAAGCGCGTTTATCGGGAGGGCGATTCCCATGAGGAGAGAGCCTCCAATCAGGAAGAGTTCGTTTAATGAGTCGGAGAAAAGATAGATGATTGTTTTTTTGATGTTTTCCAGCATTCTTCTTCCTTCGTGGATAGCCGTTTGAATCGTCTCAAAGTTGTTATCAAGAAGAATGAGGTCGGAGGCTCCTTTTGCCACATCCGTGCCTGACCCCAAGGCGATTCCCACATCGGCTGTCTGAAGGGCGGGGGCGTCGTTTACTCCGTCTCCCGTCATCGCGACAACCTCTCCCTTTTTTTGCCACATCCGCGCGATTCTTACCTTATCTTCCGGAGTTATCCGCGCGAAAATTTTTACGTTTTTTATACTTTCTGCTAGTTCTTTGTCGCTCATGGAAAGAAGCCTGCTTCCCGTTACAACTTCTTTTGATTCTTCATTTATTTCTATGCCGACTTCTTTCGCTATCGCGATCGCGGTGCCCGCGTGGTCGCCCGTAGCTATCACGATTCGTATTCCGTTTTTGAGCGTTTGCTCTATTGTTTTTCTTACCTCTTTTCGGACGGAGTCTTTGCATACTAGAAGCCCGATAAATTTTTTATATTCTGTGACTCCGAGAACCCGCTCTCCGATTCTCGCGAGCGTATCGGTTTCTTTGATGATTTTTTCTTTTTCTTCTTTTCCTAAATTTGCCCTCTCGCTTATTATTTCGGGCGCTCCCACGTATATCCATCTTTCTTTTTTTCCCTTTTCCGCGATTAATGTTTCGCTGTATTTCTCCCGTGAATTGAAGGGATGATGGTCTATTACTTGAATTTCTTTTTCTGTTTCGGAGAAGAGAATTTCGTGTTCTTCCGCCGCTTTGATGATCGCTTTTTCAAGCGGACTTTTGCTTTCCAGCCACCTCTCCTTCGCTATCCTCTCGGTTTTTACTGAAATATTCATTCCCGCGAGGGCAAGCTTCAGCACATATTCTTTTTTCTCGTTTGTGATAATTTGGGTAAGTTTTAGGTTTGCTTCCGTCAGTGTTCCGGTTTTATCCGTTATGATAACCGTTGTTCTTCCCAGTGTTTCCGCCGCGAGGAGTTTTCGCACCACTCCTTTTTTCTTCGCGAGACGCTCCACTCCCACCGCGAGTATAACGGTTAGCGCGATTGGCAAACCTTCCGGCACCGCGGAAACTCCTATCGCGATGGAAACGATGAACATTTCAAGCATATTCTTGCCTTTCCACACCCCCAGAGCGAAGAGAATGCTTATGAAGGCAAGAAGCGCCAATGATGCCCGTAGCGCGAATGTTCTGATGGTTTTTTGGAGAGGAGTCTCTTTTTTTCTTTCTTGGGAGATGAGACTTGCTATTCTGCCGAGTTCGGTTTGGAAACCTGTGCTTACAACCACTCCTTCTCCGAATCCTTCCTCTACGTATGTTCCGGCAAAGACCATACTAGTTTGCTCTACTATGAGAGATTTTTCGTTTACCGGTTTCGGGTTTTTTTCCACCGCGATAGATTCTCCCGTTAAAATAGATTCATTTACGAGGAGTTCGTTTACGACAAGGAGGCGGGCGTCTCCCGCTATTCGTTTTCCCGCGCGTAGAATGATGATATCTCCCGGCACAAGCTTTTCAGCGTCAATTTCTATTTCTTGATTTTCGCGAACAACTTCCGTCCGTTCTTTGACGTAGCTTTTTATGTTTTGAAGCGCTGTTTCCGCTTTGTGTTCCTGATAGAATCCAAGCGCGGAATTCACAATAACCGCTCCGAATATAAAGAGACCGCTTTTGAAATCACGAAGAATAAGGGCAATACTTCCTGAGCCTACTAGAATGAGAATAAGAGGGCTTTTAATCTGATTCCAGAGGATTTCCAGATGGTCTATTTCTGTTTTCTTTTCAATCGTGTTTTTTCCAAACACGCTTTGCCTCCGCTTTATTTCGTCTTCGCTTAACCCCTTCTCCCCGACTTCTAAAAGCCCCAGTGTTTTTTCCGGAGTGAGCGACCAGAAGGGATGTTTTATGGATTCTTTGGAAAGCATATCGGGCGAATTTCTAATTCCTAATTCCTAAATAGATATTGTTTTTTGAGTTCCGAGAATAGACCTATTGCGTAAAGATTGTTCTACTGCAATTTCAAAATCATGGCTGAAACTTGTCAAAAAAAGTTCACAAGATACGTTGTATATTGCTCACTTTTTTTGATTTCGTTTCGCTCATGATTTTGAAATTTCGTGACGAAAATCTTTGCGCAGTAGGTCTAATTTATTTTCTTTAATTGCCGTTCGGATTTGTTCCATAAGGTTGTTGAAGAAGAAGACGTTGTGGATGGTCGCGAGGCGGGCGGCTGAAGGCTCTTTCAGCTTGAAGAGTTCGTGGAGGTCTTTGCGGCGGATGTTTTTTTCACCGCATGTTTCGCAGGCGCAATTCTTTTCAATCGGTTCGGAGTTTGTTTTTTGACCGCCTTTCATCATATCAATCGCGCCGTTTTTCGTCCAAAGGCGTCCATGTCGCGCTTCGCGGGTCGGAATCACGCAGTCAAAGGTATCAATTCCCGCTTCCACGCCGTCAAACAAGTCTTCTATTTTTCCTATTCCAAGAAAGTGGCGCGGTTTTTCTTCAGGGAGTAGAGGGAGCGTCCAATCCAAAATTTCAAACATGTTGTTTCGCGATCTTCCAAGAGAGCCTCCTATCGCGAAGCCGTCAAATGGCAGAGAACCGATGTATTTCGCGCTTTCTTCCCGAAGGTCGCGAAATTCTCCGCCCTGTACAACTCCATAGAGCAACTGTTGTTGCTCTATGGAGTTGTAAGTTGAAAGTTGCAAGTTTGCTTTTGATTCGTGTTCTTCTAGGCAGATTTTTTCCCACGCGTGCGTGCGGGCGAGAGATTTTTTTGTGTATTCGTAATCGTGAAGCGGAGAGGTGCACTCGTCAAAGGCAATTATGATGTCGGCTCCCAATTTATGCTGAATTTGTATTGATTCTTTGGGGCCTAAAAACTGCTCTTCTTTTTCCGTTGTCCCCCCCACATCGCTCGGGACAAGAAAATATGCGCCTTCATCCGTAATACGAACACGAGATCGTAACTCGTAAGATTTACGAGTTACGATCTCGTAAGATTTTTCTATTTTCCCTACGCCGTGCTCCCGGCTGGAACCAAGGCTAAATACCTGAAAACCGCCCGAATCGGTCATGATGGGGCCCTGAAAGCCAAGTTCGTTGTGAACTCCCTGGTATGTTTTTAACCCCTCGTTTCCCAGCCGTTGCCAGAGATGGTAGGTATTCGCAATCACAACCTGTGTTTTGGTTTTTATCAGGTCTTCCGGCGTTAGGGTGCGCACTTTCGCGTGGGTGCCGACAATGACATAGGCGGGGGTTTCAATGATGCCGTGAGAAGTGTGAATTGCGCCCGCGCGGGCGCGGGAGGTTTTGTCTTTTTTCTGGATTTCCAGCATTATTTAAGAAGTCCCAGGTCTTTTACCGTTACTATAATCATAAGAAGGACGAGCGCAAGAAAGCCCGTCGCGTTTGTGATTGCCTGAACTTTGTGAGAAATGTTCCTTCTGGTTATTTTTTCAATAAGAAGAAAGATAAATCTTCCGCCGTCCAGGGCCGGAAAGGGAATGAGATTTAAAATGGCAAGATTTAATGAGATGAGCGCCATAAGTTGGGCGAGATAGATTGCGCCCATTTTTCCCGTTTCATTCGCAACCTGAAAGATGCCAACCGGACCGGTTACCTGGCTTAGCACATCAGTCTTTCCAAACAGTCCCGCTATCAGCGTGAGTATCCCCCCGCCTATGAGGCGTATGTTTTCAATCGTGCTTTTTGTTCCTTCTAAGATGTTTTTTGGAAAGGGACTTTTATCAAAACCGATTTCAATCAGGTTTACTCCCAACGCTCCCTCTCCTTCGGGCGGATTTATTCTCGGCGTTATTTCTTTTTCCAACACCTCTTCTCCTCTTTGAATTGAAAGATGAATCGTACTGCTTTCTTTTTTTATCAGCTCAACAAATATTTCAGAAACTATTGGGTCTTTTAAATTTTCCCTGTTTATTTTTGCTTCAAGAATAATGTCACCGGATTTCAGTCCGACTTGTTCGGCGGGTGAATCGGGCGCGATGTCGCTTATGATGAGATGTTTCGGAACGCCTATGGTAAATATGATGATTATGATTATCCACGCGAGAAGTATATTTGAGGCGATGCCGGCAAGAACGATTACGGAGCGCTTCCATACGGGTTTGGAGGAAAAGGAAGTTTCGTTTTTTTGTTCCGAAGCTTCCGCGCCGTTTTCCCCGAATATTTTTACGAAGCCTCCCAGAGGGAAGAGATTTAAGCTATACACCGTTTTACCGATTTTTTTCGCGATGAGGCGTGGGGGGAAGCCGAATCCGAATTCTTCCACGCTTACTCCGCATGCTTTTGCGGCAAAAAAATGCCCAAGTTCATGAACCAGGACGAGGAGGGCGAGAGAGATGATTACTAGTAACAATATCATAATTGACAATCTCTAAATCCTAATTTCTAAATTCTAAACAATCTCAAAATTCAAATAATCAAAAAACATTTTTATTCTGAAATTTCTTTTATTTTGCGCTCAATAAGCTCCTCAATTTCTTGATTCGCTTTTTCCGTTGCTTTTTGTATTTCATTGCGCTCTCTGAATTTCTGGTCTTCATTTAGTTCTCCTCCTTTTTCCTGTCTCTCAACTTTTTTATTTGCTTCGTCTCTTGCTCCACGGATTTGAATTCTATTCTCTTCCCCCATCTTTTTTATATGTTTTGTGAGTTCTTCCCTTCTTTCTTTGTTTAATTCGGGCAAAAACACGCGAATTGTATTTCCTTCGGTATTCGCGGTGAAGCCAGTATGAGATGACTCAATCGCTTGAGTTATGCTTTGGGCGGCTTCTTTATCCCACGCCTGAATTTGGATTTCCCGCGGGGGGAGAATACTGATAGAACCAAGTTGTTTTATGAGCATGGATTGCCCGTAACACTCAGCTTTTATGTTTTCTATCATTCCCGCCGACGGCCTATTTGTGCGCACGGAGGATAGTTCATCTTTTATTTTTTGAACGATGCCTTTTGTTTGATGTTTAAATTCATCGGAAAGCATATGTTTGAAAAAATTAAATCATTTCGCTTATCGCTTTTCTTTGAAGTTTTTGATTAAGATTCAGGCGTTTCGCGACCTCTTCTTTATGAAGGAGAAATGCCAGGCTTTTCGCGTTTTTTATCGGATGTTCCGAATATCTTTCTATGATAGCCGATTCAATACTCTCGGCAAGTGTCGGCTCTTCGTTTTTTTCTATTGGTGGAGGATTCAGGAGATTAAGGGCCCTTCCGATGCTTCCAAAACTCTTTTTCGCTATTTCCGCCGCTTTTTTTTCTGAAGCGCCTTCCGCGAGAAGGCAGGATTCAATCTGTTTTTTTGATGAGGATTTGAAGTATATTTTTATGAGACGCGATCGCAGAGCTTCTGAAAGACTGTCGGGATGTTTCGCGATGAATATGATAAGTCCGCAGGGAGGCGGTTCCTCGGTTATTTTTAGCATCGCCGGAACGGCTTGTGGCGTCAGTTTTTCCGCGTTGTCTATGATGACGAGTCGTTTTGTTGACCGCAGAGGGGTTTTCCCCAAAAATCTTTTTACATCTCTTATTTCATCTATGCCGATTCCTTTTTCTCCCTCAATATATGTCGTATCAAAAAGCGGACGGTTTTCCGCGTCAAAGATATTATATTCAAGGAAGTTCGCTATTCCTCTCGCGAATGTTTTTTTCCCCGCTCCTTTTTGGCCGAAGAAGAGGTAGGCGTCGCTTAATCCATCTTTTTCAATGAGATTTTTAAAAAGAGCGATTTTTTCTTCTAGGTCGTACAGCATCACTTGAGATTTATAGAGATTCGTAGAGATTTGTTGTTCATAAATCTTTATTGATTTCTACAAGCCTTACGAGCAAGGCGAGTTAGTTTCTAGATTATCGCCTGGCGCTCAACAATGTTCGCTTGTAAACATCAATGTGGCTTAGCACAATCGCGGTGCCTTTGGCGACACAGAAGAAGGGGTCTTCCGCGACGAACGCTTCCACTCCCAGAGAGCGTTTAATAAATTCGTCCAGGTAGCGGAGCTGGGAGCTTCCTCCCGAAAGAATCATTCCCTTTTCCATAATGTCCGCCGCGAGTTCGGGTGGAGTTACGTTAAAGACCGATTGTATGGAGTTTACGATTTCTACTAGGAAGGGATTTATGGCTTCCGCCACTTCGTTTGAGTTGATGATGATATTTTTTGGAAGACCCGTCATAAGATCTCTTCCGCGCACCTTTACATCCGCCTTTGTTTTGTTGGGAAGCGCGGAGCCCGCCGTTATTTTGATATTTTCCGCGGTACTTTCTCCTATCGCGAGCCCGTATTTCTTTCTCGTGTATTCCGTGATTGCCTGGTCAAATCTGTTTCCCGCGATTCGGAGACTTGACCACGCGACGATTCCCCCGAGCGAGATGACGGCAACTTCCGTTGTTCCTCCCCCGATATTCACGATCATATTTCCTTCGGACGAGTGAATAGGGATGCCGGCTCCAAGCGAGGCGAGAAGGGGCTCTTTTACGAGAAAGACCTCCTTCGCTCCCGCTTCTTTTGCCGCGTTTGTAACCGCGCGCTCTTCCGTTGAGGTAATTCCGGCAGGAACGGAAATGACGACTTCGGGCTTGAAGATGTTAAACGCTCCAATACTTTTTTCAATAAAGTAACGGAGCATTGCCTGCGTGATATAGTATTCCGCTATCACCCCCTCTTTTAAGGGGCGGTAGGTTATGATGTTTTCCGGCGTTCTTCCCACCATTTCTTTCGCTTCCGCTCCAACCGCGAGAACGGAATTTTCCGGCTTTTTTAAGGCAACAACTGTTGGTTCGTTAATCACGATGCCCTTGTCCGGAAGAAAGACGAGCGTATTGGTTGTTCCGAGGTCAATTCCTATTTTTCTTGTAAACATATTTCAAGCGTAAAACGTAAAATGAAAAGAGAAAAACAACTACGACTTTACTCGCTGAATGCTGGCGCCGAGAGCGTTTAGGCGTTCCTCAATACGCTCATATCCGCGATCTATTTGGTAAATATTTCCAACTTTTGATTCTCCTTTCGCTGTCATGGCGGCAATTAGGAATGCCAGTCCCGCGCGGATGTCGGGGCTTTCAATTTCTCTTCCTCGCAGTTCTGTTTTGCCCCTCACGAGCACGCGATGAGGGTCGCAGGTTGTGATTGTCGCTCCCATCCGGTTTAGGTCTTCAACATAGTTTAACCTCCCCTCAAAGACCGTTTCAAACACCATACACTCTCCTTCCGCCTGTGTCATTAGAACGGCGAAGGGAGACTGGAGGTCTGTCGGGAAGCCCGGGTATTCTTTTGTTTTAATATCAACGCTTTTCAGGCGCTTCGCGGCGGTAACTCGGAGCCAGTCCCCTCCTTTTTCTATTTCAACGCCTGCTTGTTCCAGTATCGCAATCGGTACCGCTATGTCTTCCGGACTACACTCCGTTATTTTTATCGGTTTCCCGAGAAGACTTCCTAGCACGAGAAAGCTTCCTGTTTCAATACGGTCGGGGATTGTTTTTATTGCTTTTCCGCGAGATTCAAGGAGCGTTCCTTCCGTCCCCTCTATTTCTATCGTATGCGTTCCCGCTCCCTTGATGCTTGCTCCGCACTGGTTTAAAAATTCGGCAAGCGCGGGAATTTCCGGTTCGCACGCGGCGTTTTTTAGGATTGTTTTCCCTTTCGCGAGAACGGCGGTCATCATCAATGTTTCGGTCGCGGTTACGCTTATATTTTTAAATACGATTTCGGCGCCACGCATATGTTGAGATTCTATCCGATACCCGCTTTTTGTTTCTTCTATATTCGCTCCCATCGCGCTCCAGCCTTCAATGAAAAAATCTATCGGGCGTTTTCCTATCACGCATCCTCCCGGGTGCGGAAAGAATACCTCTTTTTCTCTCGCGAGAATTGGGCCGGTCAGCACAACCGAAGCTCGGATTTTTTTTGCTATTTCCGGGTCAATGTCTTTTCCTCCCACTTTCTCCGGATTAATTATCATTGTTTTTCCTTCAATTTTTATATCTGCTCCCAAATTTTCCAGCAATTCCGACATTCTTTTTATGTCTTCCACTAAGGGTATGTTTTCAATGACGAGCTTGTCTTTAAACAACAAAGAAGCCGCCATTGATTTTAGCGCCGCGTTTTTCGCGCCGTTTATGCGCGTCTCTCCTTCTAACCATTTTCCTCCCTGAACGATAAAGTGTGGAAACATGAGTGTTTTTAATGTATCAGAAGGAATGGAAAAATGGAAATTTACGGAGAAAATGGGAGATGAAAAAAAGAGAAGGGGGAACCGATAGTTCTCCCTGACTCTTAGTTAGGCTTTAGGCGTTAGGCTCTAGGACGACTAGTATAAGAAGCTAACGCTTCTTCCATTGTTGGGTCGCTCACTCCATTCGCTCTTTGAAACCTTGCGGTTTCAAAGCTTCCACCACAGGGGAACCGATAGTTCCCCTGACACCCCTCCTTCCAACAGCGTAAGAAGCTAACGCTTCTTCCACTGTTGGGGTCTTCTTGCCTTTCGGAAGCCCGGTTTTTTGCGCTCAACTTCTCGGGAATCTCTTCGGAGATACCCCGATGTTTTTAACGGAAGGCGCCATTTTTCGTTCAAAGCATTTAATGCTCTGGAGAGTCCGAGGCGTACTGCTTCCGCCTGACTGGATTCTCCTCCGCCGCTTACCTTCGCGGTCATTTTGAAGGCGACGCTTAAAAGATTTAAAGGAGAAATCGCGATTTGCAGAAGTTTTTCTTTTTTAAAGTAGTCTTTTAAGTGTTTTTCATTTATCTGAACTTCCATGTCTCCTCCCGATATTAGGCGCGGATTTTTTTCATCTCTTGTCGCGACATCCTTTAGCGGTTTTGACGTGCTCGGGTATATCCGCACTCTCGCGGTCGCGGCTTTTCTTCTTCCAATTCCTTCCACGTATCGGTCTTTATTTTTTGGTTTTTCAACTGGTTTTGTTTTTGCAATTAGTGCCATACGTTTATTCTTCAGTTTTTGAAACATTCTCTATAATCAATTTTTTTAGGCGTTTTGCCTGAAGTTTGTTTTTTGGAAGCATGAGGCGTACCGCTCTTCGCAATACCCATGACGGGTCTTTTTCAAATTTTTTCGCGTACGAAACTTCTTTTAAGTGTCCGAGCGCTCCCGCGTGGCGGTAGTATATTTTTTGTTCCCGCTTTTTGCCCGATACTTCAATGTGTTCAATATTTTTTACGATTACCCGATTTGTTCCCTCTATTCTTTTCTCGTACGAAGGGATTGTTTTTCCCTGCAAAATAACCGCTATTTCCGTAGCTAGTCTTCCTAAGCGTTTTCCTTTTGCGTTTATGTTGTAATCCATAAGTATTTAATCTCTAATCTCTAATTTCTAATCTCTAAATAATCTCAAAACTCAAATATCAAATGTTTAAATACTTTTACGTTTTAATTTCTAATTTCTAATTCCTAATTTCTAAACAATATAAAAACTCAAATATCAAATTAAAACATTAGGTTCCTGCGCGACTTGAGGTTCCCCCCCCGTGCCTTTTTATACGAATTCAATTGTTGCTTTTTTGCTTCCGTCGCCGACCCTTCTTTCGGTATGTTTGATGATTCTCGTGTATCCGCCCTTGCGGTCTTTATATCGTGGCGCGATTTCGTGATATATTTTATAAACTGTTTGTTTCGGCAGTTTGCTTAAAAGAAGGCGCATGGCGCCGATGTTTTGTTTTTTGCCGTGCGTTATGAGGCGTTCCACGAACCTTCTTGTTTCCTTCGCCCTCGTTTCGGTTGTCGTCATCTTTCCATGTTTAATAAGGTTTACCGCCAAACCTTGCAAGAAGGCCTTTCTTTGCCCCTTCTTTCTTCCAAATTTTTTTCCTTCTTTTAGATGTCTCATGCTATCTCGCCGAATAACGAATTTCGTACGAATGTACGAATTTTCCTGGATTCGTATTTGATTTGATATTCGTTGATTATCCTTTTTTCTTCGCGGTTTTCTTTGTTTTTGGTTCCTTCTTCTTTTCTTCTTTTTCGGTTTCCTTTTCGGTTGTTTCCTCTGATATGTTCTGTTTTTCGAACACTTCGGATGAAAGCATTTGTTCAAAGTGTTCTTTCAGAACGCTTGTCGCTTTATGAAGAGCCTCACTTGGAGTTATTGAGCCGTCGGTTTCAATTTCCAGTTTTATTTTGTTGTAGTCCGTTTTTTCTCCGACGCGCATGTTTTCCACATCAACATCAACTCTCATCACTGGAGAAAAGATGGCGTCCAGAACAATCGTTCCTATGGAGAGCCGTTCCGTTCTTTTTTCTTCCGAGGGGATATACCCAAGCCCTCTTTCCACGACGATTTCCATGTCCAACTCGGCTGTTTTTTTGGTGAGTGTGGCGATGCGCAGTTCGGGGTTTACAATTTCCACAAACGAATTTGTTTTTATGTCTTCCGCCGTTATTTCTCCCTCCCCCTTACCTTTTAGCGAAAGAGTTTGAGGTTCCTCTGTAAAGAGTCTAAATCTTACTTTTTTTAAATTCAGCGTGAATTCCACGATGTCTTCCATCATTCCCGGAAGCGTGGAAAATTCATGGTCTATTCCCTTGATTTTTATCTGGGTAATTGCCGCTCCCGGCAGAGAAGAAAGAAGAACTCTGCGGAGCGAGTTTCCTACTGTTTGACCGTATCCGGTGTATAATCCTTCAATCGTAAATACTCCGACATTTTTTTGTTCGGATATTTTTTTTACGCTTACCGATTCGTATAATGATTGGTTCATAATGTTTAAAAAAAATTCTATATATGTTTGTATTATTATCTGCGAGCGTAGAATTCGCCGACCAGGCTTACGTCAAACGGCGATGACGCCTTATCTATTTCCGGTTTCGCGACTATCTCTCCCTCATGATTTGACGTACGACGCAACCACTTGGGTTCCGTGTATTGCTTAAGATATGTTTCTATGTCTTCAAACATCTTAAGCTTTCGGGATTCTTCTCTGATTCCGACCTTGTTTCCTATGCTTGTTATGTATGACGAAACAGTCACTTTTTTCTTGTTTACCGTAATGTGTCCGTGAGAAACGAGCTGGCGCGCGACTCTCGTGGATTTCGCGAATCCGAAAAGAAAGACTACCCTGTCAAGCCGTTTCTCAAGTGCCTCCATGATTTCTTCGCGCTCATTTGATTTAAATATGTTCGTCATTTGACGGTTGGTGAGCCCGTAGGTAATTTGAAGTTTTTGTTTTTCCTGGAATTGGCGCCCGAACTCCGAGAGCTGTTTTTTGCGTTTTGCTCCGTGTACTCCCGGCGCGTGAGGTCTGCGAATCATCGCGCATTTCGGTGAATTGCAACGATCCGCTTTCAAAAAGAGTTTTGTTCCAAGCGCGCGTTCTTTTTTTTCTTTTACATTTCGCATATCAACGAATAACGAATTAGTTACGAATAAGCGAATTAGACGCGACGAGGTTTTTTTTGTCTCGGGCCGTTATGCGGAATCGGTGTTATATCTTTTAAGAGGCTGATTTGGAAGCCCTTGCTCGCGAGCGCCCGAATTGCCGAATCTCTTCCGCTCCCAACTCCTTTTACGTATACCTCCACGTTTATGGGGCCTGTTTTTTGGGTTTTTTCCGCGATTGCTTCGGCTACTTTTGAGGCGGCAAACGGAGTTGCTTTTTTTGGTCCCGAGAAGCCGAGCGATCCCGCGGACATCCACGTTACAACGTTCCCCTTCTCATCCGTTACCGTCATCATGGTGTTATTGTATGTTGCCTGGACGTAAATTTTTCCTCTGTCGTGCTTTCTTTTTCCGCTTTGTTTTTCCTTTTCAGCAGTAATGACACCCTCAACGGTTTCCCGTTCTTTTATCAGCTCCTCATTTGTTTTTTTTATGACTCGTTTCTTACCCATAATTAGGCTTTAGGCTCTAGGCAACTAGGCTTTAGGCTTTAGGCTTTAGGCTTTAGGCTTTAGAAGCCGTACGCCTAGTCCCTAACGCCTAGCGCCTAACGCCTAGCGCCTTTTTATTTTAATCCTACTTTTTTCTTTCCGCTTCCGGCTGTTTTTCTTACGTTTCCCCGAACTGTTCTTGAATTTGTTTTTGTTCGCTGGCCTCGGGAGGGCAAATTTCTCATGTGCCGTATTCCGCGATATGCTTTTATGTCTTTTAATCTCGCGATGTTGTTTTTTTTAACTTGCCTTAACTCTCCTTCAATCGTGTGGTTTTTCGCGAGCATCCCCGCGATGTTACTTATTTCGTCTCCTGTCAATTCTTTTGCCCGCTTTTTTATATCAATACCTGTTTCTTTGATAATTTTTTTCGCGGACATCAAACCAATGCCATATATATATGTAAGCGCGATTTCTACTTTTTTTTCATCCGGAATGTCTATGCCTTGAATTCTCATATTATCCTTGTCGTTGTTTGTGTTTTGGATTTTTTTTACAAATAATCCGCACCCGCTTTTTTCTGCGGACTGTCTTGCAATCTTTACAAATTGTTTTTACGGATGCTCGTACCTTCATTAGTTAGGCTTTAGGCTCTAGGCTCTAGGCAACTAGGCTTTAGGCTCTAGGCTTTAGAAGCCGTACGCCTATAGTCCCTAACGCCTAGCGCTTAACGCCTTTTTTAAAAACGACGGATGATGCGGCCCCGGATGTCGTTTATGTTTGACATTTCTACGGCAACCGTATCCCCTGCCACAATTCGGATTTTGTGGATTTTCATCTTGCCACCAAGGTGCGCAAGAATTTGCTTTTGCCCCTCCTTGGTCCGCAATGTTACCCTAAAAAGAAGCCCCGGAAGAGCTTCTTCCACGATTCCTTCTACTTTAATCGCCGACGTATTTTTCATCTTTTAAGAGCTTAGGTATTCTAATGGCTTTCTGTTTTTTCGTCAAGAACTGGAACCTATTAAGGGGAGGCTATTGGACAAGCAGTTTTCCCCTCTCAAATTCTATTACTTCCTTTTCTATTTTTCTGAAAAGAGGCCGTGATTCCTCAATGTTTATTTTTTGCAGAGCTCTTTTTAACTCGCCTTTTTGAGGCCAAAGCGAGAGAGTTATTCCCGTCATTTTTTCCATTTTTTGACATGTTTCTGGCAGGAGGGGCTTTAGGAGCGTTTGGACACCCAGAAGAATCATCGCGCAATTTGTCATCGTTTTATGAAAGATGTGGGTCGCGCTGTCCTTTTGTTTCCAGGGTTCGTGCTTGCTTAAGTATTTATTTCCCTCATCTGAAAGCGCGAGAAGCGTTTCCAGATATTTTTTTCCCTCTCCGTGAAGCATTGCTTCTTTTGCTTCCTCAAGCTTTTTTTCAACGTGATTTTGAATTTTCTTTTCCACGAGCTTTTCTTGAAACGTCGCGTCTCTCGCGAGCGTAAGAGTGCGATTTATAAAGTTTCCTAGATTTCCGATGAGCACGTCGTTGTGTTTGTTTACGAATTCCGCCCAGCTGAAATTCGCGTCTCTTTTTTCCGGCGAGATGCTTGTGAGATAGAAGCGCACGGGATCGTTCCCGTAGGTTTCCGTGATATATTTTGAATCAATGATAATATTTCTGCTTTTTGAAAATTTTTGTCCTTCAAGGGTAAGAAACTGGTTGATAAAAAGATTGTCGGGAAGGTGTATGTGTTCGTCGTATCCATAGAGTTCACCCGGCCAAAAAAGCGCGTGGAAGGCAAGGTTGTCCTTTCCCATGAAGTAGGAGTGTTCCGCCCTCTCGTTACACCAGAAATCTTCCCAGCTTACCTTTTTCCCCTTCTTTGTTTGGTTGTGGCTCCACTCAATTGAGGCGGAGAGATAGCCGATGACCGCCTCAAACCATACGTATATCCGTTTTTCTTCAATGTGCCGTATTCTTTTGTCTTCTGAAATATCTTTGAGGGGAAGCTCTATGCCCCAATCAAGGTCGCGCGTTATCGCTCTTGGTTTTAGCCCCTCTTTTAACCAGCCAAAGGCTTCGTTCCACACCCATTCTCGCCACCTCCCCTTTCTTTTTTCCAGATATGACTTGAGAAAGGGTTCAAATTTTTGCCAGTCAATAAAATAGTGTTCCGTGTCCCGCAATTCCACCTTTTTTCCGTTTTCTTTGCTTTTCGGATTTATTAGTTCTCCTTGTTCCAGTACTCTTCCGCAGTTTTCGCACTGGTCGCTTCTTGTTCCTTCGTAATCGCAGTGCGGGCAGATTCCCTCAACATATCTGTCGGGAAGGAATTTTTTTTCTGCCGGAGAGTAGTATTGAGGGGTCGTTTTTTTTATTACATACCCTTTATTTAAGAGCGCGAGAAAGATTTCCTGCGTTATATTCTTGTGAGTTTCTGTCGTTGTTTTTGTGTAGAGGTCAAATGAGATTCCCAATTCTTTGAAAAGACTTACGTTTTTCGCGTGATACTCGTCTATGATATCTTTTGGATGAAGGCCGCGCCTATCCGCTTCAATGGTGATGGGGGTTCCGTAGCAATCGGAGCCGGAGACCATCAACACGTCGTTTCCGAGAAAGCGGTGAAAGCGCGCGAAGATATCCGCGGGAAAAAGATAGCCAGCCAAGTGTCCGATATGAAGATCACCGTTTACGTACGGCCAGGCTAGTCCGATGAGGATTTTTTTCATGTTTTTTTGTCAGCTATATTCTTATTGTGAAAGGTTTTTTGATTTTACGCAACCAAAAAACCGCCCTGAAGCGATTTTTTGAGGCCCTACTCGTAGATGGCTTCCCGGCTAGTATCCAGGTGGATTCCCGCAGTCGTAAGTTCCCGGACGAACCAGCGAACTTGCGACTATGTAAGGATTCCTTTGTAAACCATTTAATCCGGAAAATCTGACAGAGTAGGGTTACTTTTATTATACCATGTTGCTTATGTGGGAAGTATCGCGACAAGCTGTTTGATAAGAGAGAGCACAATCGCGGATGGCAGGAGGCTGTAAGACGGGACTCTTTCATCGTCTTGTATCACCCAGGGTTCTTGAATTGTTGTGACGGAGTTTGTTTTTTCATCTATTTCGTAGCGATACGCCGGGGTAAGCTCGTATTCATCCACATTGTTTTTTGCTTCGGAAACGGGAAGCGCGTTTCGGAGATAGATTTTCGGCACGCCTTCCAGCCTCAAAAGCGTTTTCATCACCTCCTTATCGGCTTCAATTCTTTCCCGCAAAGGTTCTATTCCGAGCTTATCCCCCTCTTTTCCGACGAGACGCGCTTTTTTGCATTCAGCGTTATCGCAGATAAGATATATTTCTTTTTTTTCTGCGTCGTATTTTACTTCTTTTGTTTTTAAAAGTTTTATGCTTCTTGGCGTCTGGCACACCGGGCAAACCACGCGATATTTCATTCGCTCGTCTATCACGCTTTCGGGAACATCTATGAAGGTGAAGAAGTCCTGGTCGTCGCGATATCCCATGAGCGCTCGGAAAAATAAGGAGTAGGATATTTGGTCAAGACTTCTCGGAAAGCCGTCAATAAATATCGCTTTCTTTTCGGAGCCCGCGATTTCCCGTTCCACGAGGGTGAGTATGATTTCCGTCGGAAGGAGGGTTGTGGTGTTTCTTCCGAGGAGCGCGTCAATCGCGTCGTTTAGCGGAACGAGTCCCCGATAATTTTTTTTCAGATACTCAAGCAGTTCCGCTTTTTTTGCTTCATCTTTAAAGTCTTTGTGTATGCTTCGGACGATATCCCCAACCGATATGTGGCGGACGTGTTTTTCGCCTACGGCTTCTTTAAATAATTTGCAGTAGGTTCCCTTTCCCGAGTTTTTCGGGCCTAAAAGAAAGCCCACGAAGGTATTTTTTTCAAGATATGTTTTCAGCTTTTCAATTTCTTCGCCCGCTTTCGCTTCAAAGTATTTTTTTCGTTCCACGGGGTCGTCAAGATGAAACGTTTGCGTAACGCCTGGTGTTTTTGTTTTGAATATGGGAAATTCGTAATTTTTCATATCTTTCGTATTATGCAGAATTTTTCCGACCCGTCAATGCCTCGCGCTAAAAACCCGTTGCGGTTTTTGAATGGATTCTAAGGCCGTTTTTGCACGTTCCCGTCTTCGGCGGGGCAAAACGGCCGAAGCTTCGGAGTGAGTCCGTCAGCTGACGGACAAGCGAGAATGAGCGAGGAAGTCGTAACGGGGTCTCCTTCGCTTATTTATTTGTTTTGATGTGAAGTTCTTTTAACTGCGTATCTGATACGTCGGAAGGGCTATTCATAAGCAAGTCACGGCCATCGCCGGTTTTGGGGAAGGCGAATACTTCGCGAATTGTTGATTCGTTTTGAAGAATCGCGACGAAGCGGTCAAGTCCCATTGCGAATCCGCCGTGCGGAGGCACGCCGTATTCAAATGCTTCCAGTATGTGCCCGAATTTATCCTTAATATCCTCTTTTTTGTTTCCCATGACCTCAAAGACGCGCGAGAGAAGATTCGGGTCGTGAATGCGGATGGAGCCTCCCGCGATTTCATAGCCGTTTAAGACGATATCGTATTGGAAGGCGAGCATCGCACTCGGGTCTTTTTTGAACTGCTTTTCAAAGTCCTCAATGTCTTTTACCTGTGGCATGGTAAAGGGGTGGTGGACGGCGTCCCATCTTTTTTCGGATTCCTTCCATTCAAATACCGGAAAATCCACCACGAACACGAATGCCAGTTCGTTCGGGTCGTTTTTGTCCTTGCGAATGTCCGGTCTGTCTGTGTTGTAAGTTTTCGTTGCTTCCTTGTATGTCATACGAGGAACATTTCCGTTTTCGTCCAAGGTTGAGATGTGTTTTTCGGGATATAACGTTTTTGCGACAGTGAGGCAGGTTTTTTGAATGAGAGCGAGTATTTCTTCCTGGTCGGTGAAGCTTATTTCAACGTCCAGCTGGGTAAATTCAGGCTGTCTATCCCCTCTTGTGTCTTCGTCGCGGAAACAGCGGACAATCTGAAAGTATTTTTCAAAGCCCGCGACCATGAGGAGTTGTTTATATTGTTGGGGCGATTGGGGCAGGGCGTAAAATTTTCCCGGGTGAAGGCGGGCGGGTACGAGATAGTCGCGCGCGCCTTCGGGAGTTGATTTTGAAATATATGGCGTTTCTACTTCAAAGAAACCGTCTTCGGTAAAGGTATCGCGAATGAGTTTTTCTATGTTTGCCCGCATACGAAGGT
This sequence comes from Candidatus Jorgensenbacteria bacterium RIFCSPLOWO2_01_FULL_45_25b, assembly GCA_001781035.1. Classification (GTDB taxonomy): domain Bacteria; phylum Patescibacteriota; class Minisyncoccia; order UBA6257; family GWB1-50-10; genus 01-FULL-45-25b. Next base: position 33,112 of record MFKK01000034.1, read on the forward strand.
TTTCTTGCATGCGCGGACGGCGAAGGTCAAGGTAGCGATATTTCATTCTATGCTCCTCGCCGATTTCTTTGCCGTCCGTTGTAACGTCAAAAGGGGGTGTTTTTGATTCGGCGTATATTTCAAGACTTGTGGCTTGAATTTCGTGCGTGCCGGAGGGCATTTCCGTGTTTATTAGTTTTTCAGGTCGTTTGACAGATACACCTTTTATTTCCACCACCCATTCGGGGCGAAGCGTGTCCGCTTTTTTCAGCGCTTCGGCGTGCTCTGGCGAGAATACGATTTGAACAAGGCCTTCTTTGTCGCGAAGGTCTATGAAGATGAGTTTGCCATGATCGCGACGGGAGTTTACCCAGCCTTTTAGAATTACTTCCTTACCCTCTTCTTTTTTGATGTCTTTTGAGTAGGTTCTCATATTATCTCGCCGAATAACGAATTTTGTACGAATGAACGAATTTGTTTACTCGTATTTTATTTGTGTCATTAACTAGCTTATAGTTTTTTGTTTTTCGGCGCAAGGGTTTATTATTTCATTTTATGGTTTTGATTGTTAAGATTTTTCCGTTGGTTGTGATTTGAATCGTGCCATCGCGGTCGGTGCGGTAGATTTTTGCTCCGATTTCTTCCAGACGCTTCAGTGTTTGCGGTGTTGGATGGCCGTAAGTATTTTTTCCCACTTCTATGATTGCTATTTTAGGACTTACCGCTTTTAGGAACTCTTTGGTTGAGGAGAAGCGCGAACCGTGGTGCGGAACCTTCAATATATCAATATTTGGGAGTTCGGCTTCCAAATATTGGAGGAGGAGCTTTTCGGTTGTCGCGCCCGCGTCGCCAGTGAAGAGCGCGCCCACTCCTTTGCTTTTGAGTTGTAATACCAGCGATGATTCGTTTATGTCTTTTATTTTTCCCGTGGAATTTGCCGGTGGATGAAGAACCGTTATGACGCTTTCTTTGTATTTTATTTTATCCCCTTTTGTTATCGCGATATTTGGTATGTTTTCTTTTTTCGCGGTTTTGACGAAAGTTTGATATATAGATGTTTCGCTTGTTTCTCCATTTGATAGAATTGCTCCTACTTTGTACCGCTTCATCACTTCGGGCAGTCCGCCCATGTGGTCAAGCTGGAAGTGTGAGGGCGAGACGATGTCTATGGTTCTTTGAAAGGGCGAGAGGATTTTTGAGAGCTCTTCCAGCGCCTTTTTGTTTGGAGGCCCCGCGTCTATCAGGATGCTTGCTCCGCCGGGAAGGAGGATGAGTTCACTGTCTCCTTGTCCGACGTTTAGGAAGTAAAGACGAAGAAGGTTGTTTTCTTTTCTTTCCTTTATAAGGTTTCCGTATAGGAGGAAGGTAAGAAGGAGGACAGAGCAGATTAGTATACCTGTTTCTGTTTTTCGTTTTTGTATTTTTTTCTGAATCACGTTTAAGATTTCTTCCATTTGTGTATGACGCGCGCTAAAAGCGCGTAGTAGCCGATTATGAAGGGCAGGGTGAGGCGCGGGTGGATTTCCACTGATAGGTTTGAGAACAGACTAATGATTCCAAGTTCAGTTTTGAGGGGCAGAAGAGAGAGCCAGGCGAGTATTTGCGCGAGGTTTTGTGATACTTGATGCGTCGCTATTTGCAGGAAGCCGAGCGCCATTGTTGTCGGTATCAGTTCCATGATTAAAATGTTGGAAATAAGCGAGGTTAGGGAGATTTTTTCAAATGTTTGAATAAGTATCGGAGCAACCATGAGTTGCGCCGAGAGTGTCATTGCTGCGTTTTCTTTCCATCGCAGGAAACCTCCCCGAAGATTGGTGATGTTTTGAATAGCCGGAAAGAGATAGACGATTCCGAGGAGCGCGAGAAACGAGAGCTGGAAGCCGACATCAAATGCGAGGATGTTCGGGTTTTGAAGCGCCATCACGAGCGCGCTAAGCATGATGATGTTTCTTGGAGCGTATACCCTTCCCATTATGGGCGCCATGTTTACCGCGATTCCCATAATTGCGGCGCGCATGACGGAGCTTTCTCCTCCCGTCATTATCACGAAGGCAATGATTCCCAATATTGCCACGAAAAACGCTGTCCTTTTTCTCCATATCGTTCCTAGTCCCGCAAGGAGAGCGGTTATTAGGATTGTGATATTGTATCCCGAGAGCGCCACAAGGTGGGTGGTGCCACTTTTCTTCATATCGTCTTTCAGGGTTTTTGAGAATTCTTCTTTCGCGCCAAGCGTGATTCCGCTCATGAAGGCGGATTCATTGTACGGGAGCGTTTTTTGGAAGACTCGTATTGCCCGATTCCTTATATGAAAGAGAGTTTTTTTAACTGACACGTCTCCTTTTTCAAACTTCTTTATTTTTGGGAAGGAGAGTTCACCAAGTATCTGTTCTTTCTTTTCGTAATAAGAACCGTATGGTTTGGGAATTTTTTTGACTACCCCTTCAAGTTCCAACACATCTCCATATTCATACTCCTCGTCGTTTTGAAGATTAACCTTTATATTTCCCTCGTGTTGCTCCTCCAGTTTTATGTTTATTGTTTGCAGGGCTCCTCTTTCGGGATTGTTTATAATTTTTCCCCGCCATATTTGTTTTTGTCCAAAAGGTATTTGAATTGTTATCATTTCTTTGTTTTGTTTCCATGTATAAAACATAGCTCCCACAGGAGCGAGGAGCGCGAGGCAGGAGAATGTCAGCAACCATGTTCGTTTTGTCTCTAAGCCGGGAAATAAGAGGACGGCTATAAGAGTTAGAATGATGAGTATGATTGTGAGTTCAAGCACGGCCTCTCCCCTCCCAATGCTTTTTACATATATTCCAAGCAGAAAGAAACAGGAGGCATAAAAAAACTTGTCGTGGAGGAACATACGTTCAAATTCCTAATTCCTAATTTCTAAAACAATGAAGTGAATTGTTCTATAAGATAATGCCACCACCGAGGAGCTCGCCTTGTTTTGAATAGAAGACGGCGGACTGGCCGGAAGCTATTGCTTTTTGGGGGCTCTCAAAAATTAGTTGAAAGTTGAGAGTTGAAAGTTTATGGAGAGTTGCCAACACGAGAGGTTGGCGGTAACGGATGCGAGTTAAAAGTTGAAAGTTGAGAGTTGAAAGTTTTGTTTCAGTTTTTGGATTTATAAAATGGACGTTGGTGAGAATTAGTTCTTTGCGGTAGAGGGTTGGGTTTTCATCTCCTTCGGCGACTGTGATTGTGTTTGTTTTAAGGTCTTTTGCGGTTATGTAGTGAGGTTTTGTTTTGGGGGAGTTTGTTACCCGCAATTTTTTATTTTTTTCCCGCAAATCCAAACCGTGGCGCTGGCCTATGGTGTAGTAGTAAATTCCGTTATGAGTTCCCAAGATTTTTCCCTCGGTGTTTACGATGTTTCCTGGTTTTTGCGGAATGTATTCTTTTAAAAAGTCCTCCAGCGTTATGGAGCCCAAGAAGCAGATGCCTTGTGAGTCCTTTTTGTCGGCGGTTGGGAGGCCGGCTTTGCGGGCGATTTCTCTGACCTTCGGCTTTAGATAATCTCCTATCGGGAAGAGACAGTGTTTTAATTGATTTTGGGTTAGTGTCCAGAGGAAGTAGGATTGGTCTTTCGCACTATCGCGAGCGCTCATCAACGAATACCAAATTTTTTTTGAATTTACGAATTTACGAATACTGAATTTTTTTATTCGTTTATTCGTATTTGATTCGTTATTCGTTGATAATTTTACATAATGGCCTGTTGCGATGAAATTCGCGCCCATCTTCAGGGCTTCGCGGAGAAATAAATCAAATTTAATTTCCTTGTTGCACATGACATCCGGATTCGGCGTACTGCCGTTTTTGTACCCCTCAATCATGTATTCCACTACCCTCTTTTTGTATTCTTCTTCAAAATCAAACACATAGAAAGGTATTCCAAGATGAGACGCGACACGGCGCGCGTCTTCCGCGTCCTTCTCGGCGCAACCATCAAGATTCAGGCAGCGCATGAAGACGCCTGTTACGTTGTATCCTTGTTTTTGTAATAACAAAGCGGCGACGGAGCTATCTACCCCGCCACTTAGGCCGACGAAGACTTTGTTTTTTCGCATATATTGCTATGGTATTCGGTTTGATGTTTTGGCACAAGATATTGGTAGAGTTTTTATGTTCTCTTGATTTGCGCTTTTTTATTGGTTATTCTATGAGGCATGTTGTCGTATACGGATTTGAAACAGGGAACGATTTTTGTGCGAGACGGAGAGCCGTGCCGTGTGTTGGAATACGAGTTTATTCGGATGCAACAGAGAAAACCCGTTGTTCAGCTAAAGATTCGGAAGCTGATTTCGGGAAAGGCTATTCCCATGACGGCGTATCCCAGCGACACGTTTGAGGAGGCGGAAATTTCAACCGGAGAGGCGCGGTTTATTTATGAGAGCCGGGGAACATATTGGTTTCATCCTGTCGGGAATCCAAAAGAACGCTTTTCACTTACGGCGGATGCTATCGGAGAACAGGTGAAGTTTTTAAAACCCGGCATTCAGATTAAGGCTTTTCGTTTTGGTGAACAGATTATCGCCGTAGAATTGCCCGTGAAGATAGAGGTTGCGGTTACGGAGGCTCCTCCTTCGGTACGGGGCAATACCGCGCAGGGCGGGATGAAGACTGTTACGGTTGAGACGGGCGCGAAGGTTTTAACCCCCCTTTTTATTGAATCAGGAGACTTGATTCGGGTGAACACGCAGACGGGAGAGTATTCGGAGAGGGCGCAGAAGAGTTGAAAGTTGAAAGTTGAAAGTTGAAAGTTGAAAGTTGAAAGTTGAAAGTTGAAAGTTGAAAGTTGACAACATTTTTCTGATTATTTATCAGGTGTCAAGTTTATTTTCATTTTTTCGCGAGGGCTTCGCGGAGCGCTTTTCGGAGTTCGTTTACATCATCTTTTGATGATTTTTCTTTTTCTTTTGGTTTCATATCTTTTGGTTTTAGGTCGGCGAGCCCTATTTCTTTTTGTTTTTCGCCGTATTTTATGGAGGCAAATTTTTCTTCCAGTTTATCAATGATGGACTTGTGACTGCCATCCCGAACTTCTCCTCCCCGCTTTTTTTCTTGAAAATGCTGTTTTTTTTGATTTTGTCGCTCCACTTCTCCGGATTTTTCTTTGCCATTTCCCTCTCCCGCTATTTTTTGTTTTTGCTTGCGCATTTCTTTTTCCTCTTCCACTTCAATTCCTATTTCTCCGAGGTTCGCGAAGTATTTGTTTTTCGCTTTTTTGAAATCTTTTTCGCTTGGAATCGCGGTTATTTTTCCCTCTTTCACTTTTTTCAGACAGTCAATGCAATAGATTGGCTTTCCTGGCGTCGGTTCAAAATTTAAAACAGTTTCTTTGCCGCAGACGTCGCAGACAGCCTCTACTTTCGGCGCTACGTTGGTGTTGCTCCACTTTTCAATTTCACTCTCAACTATTTTTCTCGGGCGGGCGTAGAGTCTTCTTGAGCGTTCAATGATTTCTTCCGCAGGCAGTACCGTTCTGGGAATTTTGAAGGGCGGAAGGGTGGTCGCGGAGAAGGGTCTTGATGTGATGCCGTCTACCATGAGTTTCAGATAAATGTGATAGTTTGGAATTCCTACCATGTCTATGGGAACGAATTCCGGTTCAAATTCGCTTTCCAGAAATTCAGCGTCTGTCGCGCCTATACGGAAGATGACCATAGTTCCCGCGTTTCCGAAGACGGCATCGCGGACTTTTGTTGAAATATCCGTTTCTAACTGTCCGATATATTGATGGGCAATTGTGAGATTTAGGCGGTACTTCCTCGCTTCGGAGAGGACGTTCGCGAACGAGTCTGTCGCGAAATTTTGAAACTCGTCCACGTAGAGATAAAAATCCAGGCGTTCTTCTTCGGGAATGCGCACGCGTTCCATCGCGGAGAGCTGGATTTTGGTGATAAGCATGCCTCCCAGAAGCGCGGAATTATCCTCCCCTATCTTTCCTTTGGAGAGGTTTATCAGAAAAATTTTTCCGCTGTTCATGATATCAAAGATGTCTATGGTGCTTTTGTTTTGCCCAACGATGTTTCGGATGAGCGAGGTTGATAAGAACTGTCCCACCTTGTTTTGAATCGGCGCGATTGCTTCGTTTCTGAACTGGTCGCGCCATTCTTCATACTCATGCACCCAGAAGGCGCGGACGACGGGGTCTTTTATGTTTTCCACGATTCGTTGGCGGAAATCCTTGTCTACGAGAATCCGATTGATTCCGAGGAGAGTGCTTCCGGGCGTTTCTACGAGCGCGAGGATGGCATTGTTTAAGATATATTCCATGCGCGCCGACCAGACGTTTGACCAGATTTTTGTAAAAATACTCATCAAGCCCGAGGCGACCAGATTTTTATATTGCGGGTCGGGCATTTCAAGCACGTTGAAGCCTATGTGATATTCGGTATCCGAGGGGTTGAAGTATATTACGTCCTCTTTTCTTGACGCGGGAATTTTCGAGAGGACGCTTTCCACGAGCTCTCCGTGCGGGTCTACAACGCACAGGCCTTCGCCGTTTTCAATATCTTGAACAATGAGATTGTGGAGGAAGGTGCTTTTTCCCGTTCCGGTTTTTCCGACGACGTAGAGATGCTGGCGCCGATCTTTTCGCTTGATGCCGAAGAGCCTGTTTTGGTTTCTAAAGTTGGTTCGCCCAAAATACACGACATCATCCTTGTTGCGAGCCTTTTCCATGTTTTTATTATAGCAGATAACTTCATTTGACCCCGTTAGAAAGAACAAATATTATTCTGTCTTTATATACTCTTCTTGTTGCGACACAGGGGGACTTTCTAACGGGGTTTGACTTTTTTTCGTTTTTTATGTTTAGTTTATGGGCGAGTATATCAGGCAATAGCTCCGCTTTTGCGGAGAGGAAAGTCCGGACACTCGGCCTTATGCGCGGCACAAGGAAATTCTAATTTCTAATCTCTAAACCGACCGAAATTCGCAGTCAGTTTAGAATTTAAGATATTAGATATTAGGATTTTCTCGTGCTGTGCGTGAGGCAAGGGTAGCGGGTAATGCCCGTCGTCCGCGAGGATAGAGGTGCGAACAGAGACGTCTGGGCGCGAAAGCGCCTAGAGAGCCCAATCCTAAGCTAGATGGCTTAATTCCGCCATAGGGAGAAAAAAGCGGAAGTGAAACGGTCCCGACGTTTCAGTCGGGACTCCGACCTCGTAAGAGTGTCGGATGCTAAATCCTTACTTGAGTGCAAGGTCGCGCCAGCAGTGCTCCGCACTGGTTGGAGAACCGCTTGATCTTGAGGGCAACCGAGAGACCAGATAAATTATTGCCGCTCTTTTGAGTACAGAATCCGGCTTACGATATACTCGCCCCCTTCGGGGGTTTTGTTTTACGCGTCAAGCGCCTGATTTACAAGTTTATCCGCTTCTTTGTTTTTTTCCCGCCGGATGGCAACGAAGCTTATTTCCTTAAAATTTTGTTTTAACACTCCGATTTCCGCGGAGAGTTTTTTTAGAGATTCTTCTTTGATTTTGTATTCCCCTTTTTGCTGTTTTACGAGAAGCTCGCTGTCGGAACGGATTTCAATTTCGGTTTCTTTCGCTTTCGCTTTTCCAAAAAGTTCTTCCGCTTTTTTTATGGCCATAATAACCGCTTTGTATTCGGCAACGTTGTTTGTCGTCTTTCCGATGGTTTCGGCGTATGTTTTACTTGCCCCGAGTTTATTCGAGGGGTCGCCGATTACGGCTCCAATCGCGGCAGGCCCGGGATTTCCCCTTGCCCCGCCGTCGGTATAGATGATGATTTTATGATTTTGTTTCGTTTGCATGTTCCGCGGGCAGTTTTGTGAATTCAAGAAGATAAGAGCCTATTCCCACATATTCTCCTCTCATAAAAGGTTTGAATTGTTCCCGTGTTTTTCCTGTTGTTTCCAGCGGATCTTTCATGACTACTTTTTTTGTAAGCGCAAAACCGTTTTTTTCAAAAAGCAGTCGCACATCATCAGGTTTTTGCCAGTTAGGCGTGTACGTTTCAATAATGTGTACCACTCCCCCGTCCTGTAGTACCCGATGTATTTCACTTATTATATCTTTTAACGATGTCTCAAGACCTTCCCTGTCGTCCTCTTTTTCTGTAATTCTTGGGTCGCCAATTACGTTTTGCAGAATCACCTCATTTATTTTTTCACTTGCTATCGGAAGCGCCTCGCCTCGCGCGCGTATCACATCTTTTCTTTCTTCATGACGTAGCACGGCATTCAATCTTTTTGTTTTTGTCTGACTTGGTTCTATCGCAATGTATCGCGTGTTATCATCTGGCTTGTTAGACATTCCATAAGGGGAAGGAAATAATCCCGCGCCGACCTCCAGAATGATACGGGCTTTGTTTGTTTCCGGCTGTTCAATTGTTGGTTTTTCAATTGACATGATAATTATGATTTCCAGGGCAATGATGTGTTTTTTGGAATACGGAAGCTCGCCGCCGCTTTGTGTCCTCCTCCGCCGTATTTCTCCGCTATTTTCGCGACGTTTACGTTTCCGTCTGAACGGAGGGAGACTTTTATTTTCTTTCCGTCGTCATGCCAGATGATGGCGATTTTCGCGCCGTGTCTCACCAGTTCATTTCCGATTTCAGAGGCGAAGATGGGGCTGTTTATGACTTTTGCCTTGTGGCCGTGAAATTTCACTTCTTTTGACTTTGAAACAAGGCGTCCGATGGTTCGTTTTTTGTGTTCCAATACTATACCTCCCTTTTTGATGACTTCTTGTCTTGTTTTTCGGTTTTCCAATTTTTTCGCGAGATTGTCCCAGGATTTGAAATTGTGGTTTTCGTCGTCAATTACGGCAAGTATCTCTTTCGCACGCGGGAGATTGAATTTCCAAAGGTCGCCATCTTCCACATATTTTATGATTTGGGGAAGCGGTTTTTTCGGGTGAAAGTGTTGCCACGCGAGAACCGCGCCTGAATGTTCATTTTTTCCCACGATTTCAATGTTTACGAGGTCCGACTTCGTAAGTTTACGAATAGCTTCGTATGCCGAGGCGTGATGGTCTATGATGATAATTTTTTTGTTTTTTTCCGCGAGATTTTTTATGATTTCCGGTTTATAAACAAAATCAAGCATGTAAATTGCCCCTCCTTCCAAATTTTCGGGCGGAGGAGTTTGATGTTCCACGGGAAGGTATCGCGCCTTTGTTTTTAATTTTTTCCACGTGGCCCAGGCGGCGGAGAAGCCGTCGGGGCAGTTTGCGTGGTAGAGGATGGTGATGGGGATCATGGTAAGTTAAAATTCAAAAGGCAAAATTACAATTCAAAAGTTAAAGGTTTACGAAAATTAATAAGGGTTAAATCTTTACATTTTTTATATTAATTGGTTTTGTTTAGGAGGTCAATTTAGTTAAAAAGAAAAACCCTCGCTTGGGGGCGAGAGAGTGATATTTTTTTTTGCGCTATTATTGAAATAATGAATCAAATGCACGTTGAAGTCTGGAGTTTAACGATGATGGTGATGTCTTTGCCAAGGCGCCCCTGTTTTTTTTGTTTAGCTTTATTTAAGAATTTCCATAAAATGTTTTCGCGCGCCACTTCGTTCGCTCTTGTTCACTGATTTTTTGCCAACATACCGCGCGTGTTTCCACCATCCGGTATGCGATCGCGATTTTTTGCTTGCGTATTGCGGTTTTCTCATGGGTATATCAATATGGTTCGCGGAGTTTAACGTGTTCACCGAAATCAGTAATAAATAATCTTTTCAGAACTCGCGCCTTTTTGGTATGATTCATTTTCCATTTCTTATGTGGCTTACACAGTCCGCAGGCAGAAGTATTTTTTCTCATCAAATATAAAACGATATCACGATAAAATAGTTACTTTATGTTTGGGATTGAACGCCTTCCTTAAATCATTCCAACATTCTCAAGAATGTTGGAATGTTATTTTGTTGGTTGCGTGGACAGAAAGGTTTGGCCGCGAAGATTTTGTCGTAATGAAGTGGTGTGTTCTAACGAAATGGCTGCTGTTTTTTATATGATTTGAAGCTATGTGTCAATAATTTTTAAAATACTTTATTTGACATAAATTAGATTTTGTTTTACTCTATTTTTTAGAAAGGCGGGCCGGTCATGGACAGGCTGATAAAGAGAACGCGGAAGGCGCATGTTTGTCGCTATTGTAAAAGGGTGATTAATCCGAGTTCGACTTGCTATTATGGCGAGGGCGAGCGCGGATATTATCACAAAGAGTGCGCCGAGACTCTTCTTGAGTTGGGGGGCTTGGCAAAAAAAGGCGGTTACAAAAATGATGCCTTTACGGCGTTGGAACAGAAACTTGAACGCCTAAGAAAGGAGTCTGATGAGGACGGAGGCGAATAGCCTCCGTTTTTTTATTTATTTAACGCTGTAATTCCTGGAAGAGTTTTACCGGAGAGATAATCAAGCATGGCGCCACCACCCGTCGAAATGTATAGATTTCGCAAATCCGAAATCCGAAATCCGAAATCCGAAACTAATTTGATTGAAGCAGTGGTTTCGCCACCGCCGACAAGCGAAAAGGCGGTTTTATTTTTGATGATAGCCTGCCACACGCCTTTTGTGCCTTTCTCATAGCCGTGTTTTTCAAACATGCCTATCGGGCCGCTCCAGATAATGGTTTTTGATTCGGAGATGATGTTTGCGAACTTTTGAATTGTTTTTGGACCAATATCAAGAATTTTGTTGTCGTGAAACTTAATATCTTCGGGCAGAAGAATGTTGTTGTAAAGGAGATAGTCTTTAATATCTTTGACCTCATCAACGATGGAGTTCTTGACGTCTTCGCCCCGAGCTTTTAAGAAGGTGTTTGCCAATCCCCCGCCAATCAGAATGGTGTTCGCTTTTTCTTTGAAATACTTAATAATATCGCCTTTATCTTTTATTTTTATACCTCCCAAGATGAGGGTGAGCGGAGGTTCGTATGTTTTCACCGCGCGCTCCAAATGTTCTATTTCTTTTTCCAAAAGCAATCCTCCGTAGAAGGGCAGAAATTTTGTGATGGCGCACACAGAGGCGTTTTCACGATGGGAGACGGCGAAGGCGTCGTTTATGTAGATGTCGCCGAGACCAGCCAGTTCTTTCGCAAAGTTTATATCGTTTGCTTCTTCGCGAAAGTCAAAGCGGAGGTTTTCAAAGAGAACTATTTGAGTTTTTGTTTGTACTTCCCTCCTTTCGGGATTACAATAAGGGAAGAAGCCTACTTTTGAACCGACTTTTTTCGCGAGCAATTTGGCGAACGGTCTTAGGGAGAGTTTTTTGTCTTTTCCCTCGGGTCTGCCCCGGTGGCTTATGATGTGAATACGACACCCAAGCTTTTGCAGAAAGCGTATTGTCGGGATGGTGGAATCCAAGCGGTACATTTCTTCTTTTGTCTTTGTGTTGATGTTTAAGTCAACGCGCAAAAGGCATGTTTTTCCCGCTATGTTTTCGGGGTTGATGGCTGAAAGGTAGTTAATCATTTTTTTATTATATCCTGTTTTTTTTATGTCTACAAAAACTATTCTTATTGTCGGAGGAGGTTTTGGAGGGATTCGCACCGCTCTTTGTCTTCTACAAAAGCTTGCACGATACCATCTTCTTTCTCGTTATGAGATAGTGCTCGCGGATAAGAATGCCAGCCATACCTACACTCCTCTTTTGTACGAGGCGGCTTGTGTTCCTTCGGGCGCGTCTTCACGAGAAGAGATTCAATCGCTTGTTTCGTATCTTTTTTCCTCCGTCTTTTTTGGAAGGCGAATTACTTTTCTTGAAAAGGAGGTTTTGAGAGTTGATGTCGCGGGAAAAAAAATTATTTTTTCAACAGGAAGCCGTGCCTTTGACTATCTTGTGCTCGCAACAGGCCTAGAGGTTAATTATTTCGGTATTCCCGGAGCTTCTGAATATGCCCTGCCTTTGAAAACGCATAAGGATGCTCTCGCGATTAGAGATTCTGTTATACGTCTTTCGGAACAGAGCGAGCGGATTTCTCTTGTCGTTGGCGGTGGCGGGCCTACGGGGGTTGAGCTTGCTTCCGAGTTAAAAAACTGGATTCCGGAGGCTGATGTTGTTTTGCTTGAGGGAAAAGAGCGTATTTTGTCCGGGTTTGATGAACGCATTCAATCTCTTGTTTTAAAGAGACTTTCCCGATTAGGAGTTCAGGTCAAAACCTGTTTTTGCGTTTCTTCAGTTGAAAAAGACGTGGTTCTTTCCACGAATGGCGCGCGCGTTTCTTCCTCCCTGTTTTTATGGACTGCCGGAGTTGGAGCGGGCGGGTTTACGGAACGATTTCCATTTTTGAAGACGAAAGGAGGCTGTCTGGCTGTGGATCCTTTTTTAAGATGTTTTTCTTTGGATTCCGAGCAGAATGTGTTGGATGTTGTTTATGCTTTGGGCGATGTAAGTTTGTTTTCCGATTATCACGCAAAGCAAACACTCCCTCTTCTCGCGCAAATCGCTTTGGATGAGGCAAGGGTTGTTTCTTCAAATATTGTTGAGGATATTCGGCTTAAAGAGGGATTTATTCACCGCGCTTCTTTTTCTTCTTTTTTTCCAAAGAAGGAATATCCTTACGTGTTGCCGGTTGGGGGCAAGTTTGCCGTCGCGAAGGTTGGCGGAATTATTTTTTCTGGTTTTTTTGGCTGGCTCATGAAGGGGCTTGTTGAGTTAAGATATCTTCTTTCCATTTTTCGCGCGCGAACCGCGTTTCAAATCTGGTTTAAGGGACTTTTGATATTTTTGAAGGACGATAAGTTGGGGTAGAGTTGGGTAGAGGATTAAGGACTAAAGATTAAGGATTAAAAAAAACAGCCTCCGCTTTGGCAGGACTGTTTTTTTAGATCTTTTGTCTACCGGCATATCCTACTTTCCCAGTCAAAAAAGACAAGTATCATCAGACGAAAACGCTTTCACTTCTGTGTTCGGAATGGGAACAGGTGGATCTCGTTTACGCTAAACACCGGCAGGCAAAAGATCTAAAATGTTTTGTTGAAAGTAAACTTTTTAAGGTAGAAGTTTATCCTCTGCGTGAGGTATAAAAGTGTATTGCTCGAATAAGCAAGGTGGGATTTATTAGTACTCCTCGGCTCCATCCCTTGCGGGACTTCCACCTAGAGCCTATCAACCTGGTAGTCTTCCAGGAATCCATGATGCATTATCTTGGGAGGGGCTTCGTGCTTAGATGCCTTCAGCGCTTATCCCTTCCGAACATAGCTACCCAGCGATTCACCTGGTGGCAAAGCTGGTAGACCAGAGGTTCGTTCAACCCGGTCCTCTCGTACTAGGGTCAACTTCCCTCAAGCATCGTAACGCCGACAGTAGATAGAGACCAACCTGTCTCACGACGGTTTGAACCCAGCTCGCGTACCACTTTAATTGGCGAACAGCCAAACCCTTGGGACCTTCTCCAGCCCCAGGATGTGGTGAGCCGACATCGCATCTTCTCTATTATTACTAATAGCGTGGACTATATCTTCATCCTTTTTATCTTAAAAAGGAGCTGACGTGTTAGCTGGAAACCATGTTTCCAACTCTGCCTCGTTGCAACCCAATGCATAAGGCAAGTCTCTACGGGGTTATAACTCAATTTTATATCTCATTGAAGGAATGATTTCTTTATCTAGTATTTTTCGCAATATAGCAAGTGAAGATTTTAGAAAACGCAACCGATAATACTGTTTATCTTTATTAAGAGTCGCTTTTAGATTGAGCTTTTGAAGTGCTCGCACTAACTTTTTCTGATCTTGAATGCTAAATTGTTGAGTATTCAGATATATGTCATTGGTTTTACAACGACTTCCATCATCCATGAACCAGACTGCTAAACTTGTTGGATCTAGGGTAAGGTTTGCAGGAATTACCTTTTTCGTTTTTCTATAAAAGAGTTGATGCAGAGCGGTTAGCTCTGATAACTGCTTTGAGTAGAAACGATAGGCAATTCTTGTTCCATTACTTTTCCGCATTTTGGGCGGAGAACCGGAAATATTTTTTAATATTTTATATTTCCAATCAACATATTCTTTTTGGGCAAAAGAATGATTGATTTCCAAAAGAGCATGTTTTCTTTTTGGAATGATTCTTAGATAACCATCTCCCAAAAGCGTTCCAACAATCAATGATTTTTGTTGTTGAGTTAAACTTCCCACGGTATTGTCCATATAATGATTCTATCATTTCACTGTATGGAGTTCACCGTTATAAGTCAGATTTTTCTTTGATCGCATCACAGCGATCGGGAATGAGATTACTCTCATTGCACCCCAATGTGTTAAGGTGCCGAGCTCCGTCGTCGATGTGGACTCTCGGACGGAACCAGCCTGTTATCCCCGGAGTAGCTTTTATCCGTTATCTCCGACCTTCCTATAAAGATTCGTCGGGTCGCTAAGCTCTGCTTTCGCACCTGCGCGACTTGTATGTCTTGCAGTTAAGCTGGCTTTTGCCTTTACGCGTCCAGCCCGATTTCCATCCGGGCTAAGCCAACCTTAATAGACTCCTCCGTTACTTTTTGGGAGGAATCCGCCCCAGATAAACTGCCCACCAGGCACTGTCTCCACGGCGTTTTGCGCCGCAGGTTAGATATTAACAACTAAAAGATGGGTATTTCACTGACGGCTCCATCCCATCCGAAAACAGGACTTCAAAGCCTCCCCACTATGCTACGCATCCAGACATTAATACCAATACCAAGCTACAGTAAAGCTTCCGGGGTCTTTTCGTCTTACTGTCGGTATCCCGCGTCTTCACGGGAATCGCATTTTCATCGGGCTCCTCGTTGAGACAGTTCTCCAGTCGTTACACCTTTCGTGCGCTCCGGAACTTACCCGGAAAGGAATTGCGCTACCTTAGAACGGTTATAGTTACCGCTGACATTGACGAGGGCTTCGGACAGTAAGCCGCACCTCACTACGGTTCGGTGCGTACAGAAATAAATAGAAATTGATAGAAATATGCTTCGCGAAATTAACCCCACCCCTCCCTCCCCTAAGACTTAGGGGAGGGAGACGGAGGGAGAGGTTAGTCTCTATTGAATTTCTATGAATTTCGTCCCGAATAAAGTGAGGGACATATTTCTGTCGCATCGAACGATAGTGAGATGCGACCTCCATCGTTAACCTTCTCGCATCGGTCAGGTGTCACCCCCTATACATCCTCTTACGAGTTCGCAGGGAGCTGTGTTTTTGTTAAACAGTCGCCAGAGAAACTTTCGCTGCGGGCGTGCTTACGCGCGCCAGGCCTTATCCCGAAGTTACGGCCGCTTTTTTGCCGAGTTCCTTAACGAGGACTCACCCGTTCCCCTTGGGCTTCTCGCCCTATCCACCTGTGGCGGTTTCCGGTACGGATTCCATACTTCAACCTTAGAGGTTTTTCTTGAACGCGCGCTCTATCAACTTGCGTCGACACGTATGCCAACACTTGCCTCTACTCTGGAGTTTGCGACTAAACGCAGAGACGCGGATTTGCCTACGCCTCACTCTCGAGTCAAGGATGCCAAACCATTAAGACACTTAATGTACTGCGCGTTGTCCCCCCATCGGACTATGAAATACGGAAGGGCTGGAATATTAACCAGCTGTCCATCAGCTTCGGCTTTCGCCATTGCCTTAGGGCCGCCTCACCCTCCGCCGATTCGCGTTGCGGAGGAAACCTTGGATTTTCGGGGAGCCGGTTTTTCACCGACTTTGTGATTACTCATGCCAGCATTCTCTCTTCCTAACGCTCCAGTCGCCCTCACGGATCAACCTTCAGCGCATTAGGAATGCTCTCCTACCACGCCTCGCGCTTTGCGCGAGGAAATCCTAAGCTCTAAATTCTAAATCCTAAACAATATCAAAACTCAAATGACCGAAACTCAAAACATTTTGTTTTAAGTGTTTGGATTTTGAATTTAAAATTTGTTTAGAGTTTAGAGATTAGAATTTAGAATTTCCTTGTGCAAAGCACAAGACATTCGCATCTTCGGTACCTTGCTTAGCCCCGGTAAATTTTCGGCGCCATCATCCTCGAATAGTGAGTTGTTACACACTCTTTAAAGGATGGCTACCTCTGAGCCAACCTCCTATCTGTTTATGGATAATGACCACCTTTCACACTTAGCAACTCCGATACCCTTGCGGAGATCGGAGTCCCGACTTCACGTCGGGAGAATTTAGGGACCTTAGATGGCGATCTGGGCTCTTCCCCTCTCGACCACGGAGCTTAGCCCCCGCAGTCTGACTGCTAATGAACAACTCATGGTATTCGGAGTTTGATTGATCGTCCGAGCTTGCGCCCAGTGACGATCATCCAGTGCTCTACCCCCACGAGTCTATTTAATTAACGCTAGCCCGAAAGCTATTTCGGAGAGAACCAGCTATTACCAAGTTCGATTAGTTTTTCGCTCCTTACCCCAATTCATCCGAGAGTTTTGCACGGCTCACCGGTTCGGACCTTCATTCGATTTTACTCGAACTTCATCCTGATCAGGGCAAGCTCACCTGGTTTCGGGTCTTACACGTACTGCTTAATCGCCCTATTAAGACTCGCTTTCGCTACGCCTCCTCCCGCTTGGCGGGATTAGACTTGCAACACATGCAAACTCGCTGGCTCATTCTTCAATAGGCACGCCGTCACTCGCCGTTGCACAGCAGCGGAATTTCTAATTTCTAATCTCTAATTTCTAAACAAACCCAAATGATAGAATGACTAATGACTAAAACAATTTAAGTTTAGACATTACACATTTTGACATTAGAAATTTATTAGATATTAGTAATTAGGAATTAGTTATTCCGATGCTGCGCATCGGTTGAGCTCCGGCTCTTTGTAAGTAAGTGGTTTCAGATACTATTTCATCGCCCTCACCGGGCTGCTTTTCACCTTTCCCTCACGGTACTGGTTCACTATCGATCACCAAATGTATTTAGCCTTACCAGATAGTACTGGCAGATTCCCTCAAGGTTATCTTGGCCTTGAGGTACTCAAGAACAAGAACGATTGGTCACTTTGTTTTCGCCTACGAGGCTTTCACTCACTATGGCTGTCCTTTCCAGAACATTTGACTAACAAAGTGATTTGTAACCAATTACCAAATAAACTTCCGTAGCTCCGGAAATTTCCGAAGCTTCAGAAGTTTTTTGGAATGTTCTCGCCTTACAACCCCCGCCGCTGCACAGCAGCGGAATTTCTAATCTCTAATTTCTAATCTCTAATTTCTAAATAAATCCGAATGATAGAATGACTAATGACTAAAACAATTTACGTTTAGACATTTAAGCATTTTAACATTAGAAATTTATTAGATATTAGTAATTAGAAATTCCGATGCTGTGCATCGACAGGTTTGGGCTGTTCCCTTTTCGCTCGCCGCTACTTGGGGAATACAAATTTGTCTCTTTTCCACCAGGTACTTAGATGTTTCAGTTCCCTGGGTGCGCTCCACTGCGTAGCAGCGGAATTTCTAATTTCTAATATCTAATTTCTAAATAAATCCGAATGATAGAATGACTAATGACTAAAACAATTTACGTTTAGACATTAGAAATTTATTAGATATTAGTAATTAGGAATTAGTTATTCCGATGCTACGCACTGGTTACCGCGTTTTACACGGCAGGGTTTTCCCATTCGGAAATCTCCGGATCAAAGGTTGCTACACACCTCCCCGAAGCTTATCGCAGTTACGCCACGTCCTTCATCGCCATTTGGTGTCAAGGCATCCACCACCTACCCTTAACTTGCTTACATGAGCAATTTCACTTTTATCTTACATATATGATATGCAAGAAACTTCTACCTTAGAAAGTTTACTTTCTTAACTGCCTATTTCGCCTGCTTGCGGGGCGAAATGAGGCTATGAAGTTTTCAAAGTTCAAGAAAGCATCCATACCGTCGGAGCGCCAATGTTGAGGTCGGCTTGTTTCGGCCGCAACATTGAGGCTCTTTTTCTGTCTTTGTTTCGCGTGTGAAGAAATAAAAATCCCGCCAGGTCTTGGCGGGCCGACACATCAATAATATAGGGCTTTCTTCACCCGTGTCTCCCACCTTGATATGTATTGGCTTTTTTCATTAGCAGTAAGTACCAATTCTATTCATTATTTGAGGCTTGTCAAGCGGTGATAATCCCTTTTTTATCTAGCTTGGGAATGGCTTTGGCGAACAGGCTTATTTACGCGGTTTTTCGTCCGTAATAAGAGGCACGAAACGAAAGCCAGCGTACTCTTTTTTCTTGAATTCTTTTGCAGATTTTTTTTCAATTTGGATGATGCTTTCTCCCACAGGAGCAACGACATACCCGCCTATTTTTAGTTCGGATTTCCATGCCGATGAAACGCGAACGCACGTTGCCGCCGCGATGATTTTGTCGTATGGCGCGCGCTCTTTATATCCTTTCGCTCCGTCGCCTTTTATTATTTTTATGTTCTCGTTTTGATATGTTGAAAGATTTTTTTCCGCTTGCCTCATGAGTTCCTCTATTCTTTCAATTGTTGTAACGCTTCCCTCTTTTCCGACAAGTTTTGAGAGAAGCGCGGTTTGCCATCCGGAGCCGGTTCCGATTTCCAAAATCTTTTCTCCTTGTTTCGGTTCCAAGAGTTCCAGCATGAACGCCACGACAAGCGGTTGGGAGATTGTTTGTCTGTAACCAATCGGAAGCGCCTGATTTAGATAGGCATGCTTCTTCATTTCTTCCGGTAGAAAATCTTTTCGGTCAACGTATTTGAACGCTTCTATAATTGAGGACGTTTTTAGGTAGCCTTCGGAGATGAGTTGTTGAATAAGAGTTTCCATAATAAACTATGCGAACCTACAAACGCTCGCTAATCTACAAATGAATGCGAATCTACAAATATCTACGAAACCTACGAATTTTTATATTGAAAGAAGGATGCCGGGAAGTTGTGAGTTGAAGGTTACTTATCAGGCAATTTTTAGAACTTCTTTAATTTTTGTAATGTCTTTGTCGTGTCTTGCGACCGCGTGCGAGATGGCCGGGATTTCTTCTTGAAGGTCTCGCAAGATGGTTATCATTTCGTCTTGATTTTGAAGAATCTGCGCGGTTGAATCATCTACTTTCTTTTCCAGTTGATCAAATCGAGTATCATGTTCCATCGCTTTTTTCGCAAGCACATCAATTGCCCTTTCGTGATTATCAAACCTCTTGTCATGACTATCAAACCTTCCGTCGTGCTCAAGCATCTTCTTGGCAAGCAGATCAATCGCTTTATCTTGAGCGTCAAATCTTTCATCATGCTCCTCCAGTTTATGTAAGATTTTTTCTTCGTTGTTCATGAGGGAATTATATCATATTTTAAGAACTCTGGTTCGCAGGTTGTTTTCAGCTTTTACTAAAGCTTTTTTTGATTCTTCTTTGGATATTTTTTTTGAAAATACTTTTTGCCCGCTTGCCATAGGTATACATCTATTTCTTTGTAGGTATATCTTTCCAGATTAAAATATTTTATAAATTTGTCTATTATTTTTTTAAATTTTGAATAATCTTTTAGATATTGGTTTGTAAAATTGTGAAATTTGCCAAAATCTGAATTTTCTTTCCAATGAACTAACATTTTTTCTACAAAATAATCATAAATTGGATA
>MFKK01000034.1:52692-66707 GCA_001781035.1 Candidatus Jorgensenbacteria bacterium RIFCSPLOWO2_01_FULL_45_25b
AATATATGTTCTATTTTTTCATTTTCTGGAAATGTTGAAAATACTAATTTAACAGTCTCCTCTTGTTCTGTGTAGTTTTTAGATTTTTTCCATTTCTGAAGCCATTTATTAACTTCTTTTGGAGTTGGGTAAGGAATTTTTGACATATTTAAAGAGAGGGACAAGATGTTATTCCCGCGTTGGCAATTTTATTTTCCGGGTCACGCATGATTATGTGATAAAAAGCCGCAATCGCTTCTTCGCAACGTTTCATGACAAGGAGTGCCGTTCCACGATGCGACCAAAAATCAATGTCGTCCCAAATTATATCTCTAAAGTTCTCAATGCCATAATCTGTTATCTTTATTGTCATCTCGTATCCTTGAGGTATTTTTTGGCTGTTTGCAAAGAAGAGGAACGAATTTCTTTCTTCTGGCGTGCTGGCGTACAGTTCTTCAATATACGGTGTTGGTTTTTTATTAATGATATTTTGGTCTGGTTGCGAGTTTTCTTGGTTTTTGTGTGTCGCAGATATGATAAGGAATCCTGAAAGAATTGCTATTCCAATCGGTATTGTCCAAGGAACTATTTTTAAAATGGCGTTCCGCATGTTTT
The DNA here is from genome assembly GCA_001781035.1 of Candidatus Jorgensenbacteria bacterium RIFCSPLOWO2_01_FULL_45_25b. Lineage (GTDB taxonomy): Bacteria > Patescibacteriota > Minisyncoccia > UBA6257 > GWB1-50-10 > 01-FULL-45-25b. Next base: position 53,287 of record MFKK01000034.1, read on the forward strand.
TGCGGGGGATAAGGGAATCGAACCCCTGATCACGGTTTTGGAGACCGTTGTTATACCACTTAACTAATCCCCCAGTGGATAGAAACAGTATACCTTTTCCCCGCTTTCTTTTTCAATAATAGGGTGCGGGGACTTTTACGCTGCACTTTTACCACGATCGTGGTAAAAGTGCAGCGTTCGGAAATCAAAAGAAAATAGCGACTTTAGGGGTCGTTATTTTCTGGAGATCCTCCGTCTCGCGTTTGCGGAACTTAGGATGACGCTGACATGTTGATTCAGGACTCGTTACGCTCGATTTGTGACGACTTCTTGATATACTCGCGGTTATTTCTTCCCCTCTTTATGTTTTGTGTGTTTTACGCAAGAGGCGCAAAATTTTTTGAATTCCAGTTTTCGCTCTACCACCTTTTTGTTTTTTCGGGTGTAGTAGTTTTGCCGTTTGCACACATCGCAACGGAGCTTTATAAGTTTTTCGGTGAATTTTCCTTGGGCCATATAAACGAATATTTAGATATTTAAAAATGACAACATGACAAGGGTACTGGTTTTTGAGCGATTAGTCAACCCCGTTAGAAAGTCCCCCTGTGTCGCAACAAGAAGAGTATATAAAGACAGAATAATATTTGTTCTTTCTAACGGGGTCAATCTCTATATAGATTCTATTATGGGCTCCATTTCATCTATGAAATTTTCAACGAATTCTCTAAGAGCATTTATCTTATCTTGTTCTTTTTTAGGCGCGTTGAGCGCTCTTTTTTGCTCTGCTAAGTCGCGCAGATAGGCGCTCACTTCCTTTATTCCTTTTTTTGCCTGATTTCGTTCTTCCACATGTATGTTAGCGTACGCGCGCACTTCCCCCAGGCCTTTTTTGAATCGTTCCATTGATTTGTCGTTCGCGATAATTTGATCTATTTCGCTGTGTAAAATTGCAAGCAACACATCAACGTTTGATTCGTTTTCCAGTCCTTTTGTTGTGATTATCTCCATAGGGTTTTTTATGAATTTGAGCCGTTGGCCGGAATTGAACCGGCGACCTACTCCTTACCATGGAGTTGCTCTACCAGCTGAGCTACAACGGCTTATTCAGTTTTGGAGCCACCTCCCGGATTTGAACCGGGGACCTACTGTTTACAAAACAGTTGCTCTACCAGCTGAGCTAAGGTGGCATTTTTTACAATTCAATTCTATCAGCTACAAGCTATAGGCTACAAGTTTTTTTATAAGTACCCCCATGTTTGGAGCTGGTCGCTTTCGTGATACCACTTTACGCCGATGTCCGTGCGATAAAACATGTTTTGAAGCATGATGTTTTGAATCCGTTTATACGCCTGCTTTCGCGCGCCCTCCACCGTGCTATCCGACCCGGTAACGACAAGCGCGTACCCTCCTTCTCCGGCGAGATGCCAGTCGCCGTCAACGAGCCTTACTTCTCCGATATGAATGCCTTCTAACGCCGGCTTTTTGAAGAGGATAGAGGAGTCCTTGTACACTTCAAATGTTTTCTTGTCTTCGTACGGAAAGGGAGGCACCGCGATTACAACTCCAAGTTGAAACCCTTTTTTTGTTTTGAGGTCGTACTGCTCTCCTTTCGCGATTGTATACAAAAATTCTCCCCAATCGCTCAACACCCCCTCCATTTGAATACTGATTGTCGGGTATCCGAACCTGCAGGTGAATTCCAGAGGGTAGATGCCCTTTCCGTTCGCGACGCAGTTTATATCAATGTATCCGACGTATCCGCATTCCACGAGTTTGTCTTTCATTTTTCCCAGTGTCAGCTGAAACATCGGAGTTACGGCGCTTGCCCAAAACATGAGCGTTCCCATCTCTCCCGTGTAGGGGCCGATATCGCCCGGAAAGAGTTTTTTATGTTCAAAATTGATGTTTATCGGTGAGACAAACTCCTTTCCGTTAAAGAAAGCGCCCGCCGCGATTTCCACTCCCGCCGCGTATTTTTGTATCTGAAATTTTTTAATTTTTTTAGACCAGCTTTTTTTGTTGTGTTCCAACACTTCAATTAAATCTTTTCCGTCTTCCTCGCTTCCGATGAAGAGGATGTATTTTTCGTCCGAGTTTACCTCTCCCGACGGTTTGAACACATATCTTCCCGGATTTGTTCTGATAAAACCAATCGCCGCGTCAAAATCCATGAAATCCCAGTGAGGAAGGACAAGTAAGCCGGCCGCCTTCATTTCGGATTGTCCAAATTCCCTGTCCATTTCAAGTTTGTCGGTGTAGACGCTTCCTCCCACTACCAATTTGCCTTCTTTGCGCAAAGCATCCGCCATGCTTCCAAAGCCGGTATCTTCAAAAACGATCACATCCGCCCAATCTTTGTGTTCTTCCCATTTTTCCACTTTTTCAATGAAGCCGTCACAAATGTCTTTGCTCTCTTCGTCTTCCACGTACATTCTTATCTCGTTTCCTTCTTTCTGTGCTTGCCACGCGAGATCACTGCTCATGCCGTAATATCCGACAAAAAGAAACTTCAAAGACCTTGTCTGTTTTTTTGAGCCGTTTTCCATATAACCGTTCCTAATAACCGTTCCTAAACTACAAATGGTTCGACTTCGCTCACCACAAGTTATCCGAATCTACAAATGAACGCGAATCTACGAATACGATTGAAATCTATGCTCTCATGAGCGAAAAGACGTGTGTTTTATACGACGATTCCGGATAGAACTGGTTTTTAAACACCGTGAGCGAATCCTCTCCTCCTCCCGTATCCATATACTCGTATCCTTCGCGTTTCGTCCACTCCAAATCCTCCAAATATAGAAGAAGCCCAAGGTCGGGATGGGAATAGTCGTGTATTCCCACCGCTCCATAGTATGAGGAGGAGTTTGGAATTTCCCATCCCGCGTTTATTCCCCGAGGAGTCCCGTCTATCACAAACGTTCGGGCACCTTCCATTCCCCTAAATTCAGCGTCTATCATATTATGATATCTTTGAAACCAGGCGCGGTCGTTCCCTCCTCTTTTCTTTTTCCATGTCTCAATGATTTGATGAAGAAGATTTTTATCCGTTGTTTTCGCGTTTTCCACGCTTACCGCGTGTTCTTTTTCCAACTTATGCTTCGCGTTGCGTATGTGTTTGAAGTGTTTTCCGGGAAGCTCCGGGTTAAACATTGTCATATTCATGATTGGCCACGTAAGAGAGTAGTTTACTTGGCACGCCCGAATTGACGGCGACAGAGCGCGGATGAGGTCTTTTCTTATTTCTGTTTCCAGTTCTGCCGTAACTTTTTTTATGTTTTTTTGTTGAAAACAGCGCGTTATGTATTCCAGAAGTTTTGGCGTCGCCATTTCTTTTGGAGCGATTGGCTCTGTCATGATAGAACATACGCCGTCCCACTCTCTTGTGAAGAGCCCTGTTCCGTCGTCCCACGATACATAGATATTCTCTTCGCCTTTTTCTTTTGAATATTCAAACCAATCGTAGTTGTGTTCCGCTCCGTAGCCGTGCGTTTGTATCGCTTTTTCTATTCTTTCCCTTTCTTTTTCCGTGTTTGTGAAGAAGTGCATCTATATGCGTTACATGATACGCCGCTGTTTTTTGATGTTCAAGAGGATTTTTTTTGAAAGATGAGAACTTCCGAGCCATTGCCAAAATTTCTTCTTCGTATAAGTTTTGTTCCTATGGATTCAAAGATGCGTATGTATTCTTTTTTTGTCATTGTTGTTTTTCGGAGCAAGTCGGGATTATGTATTTCTGAACTTGAACGCGAGTGCGTGTAGATGTCCGTAAAAAAAATAAGATTTTTTGTCCATGCTATCATATTGCGTATCGCTTTTCCTATCTCTTTTCTTTCCAGATATTCGCACACGTCAATACAGACTACCGCGTCAAATTGATTCTTTTTGTATGTGTTTCCTTCAAGTACGTTTCCTTGTCGTACGCGCGTTCGCACTTCTTTTTTTGCGTGTTGAACCGCGAACGCGGAATATTCAAGCCCTTGTACGGCGCATTTGTGCGATTCCTGCAGTTCTTTCAGAAGATAGCCGAACGTGCATCCAACCTCCAGTATGTTTAATTCCTTTTTTTTCGGAAGCATCCTGCAAATGTTCTTCGCGAATGTTCCCGCCCACGAAAGAGTGTCTTCCTCGTATGTTTTATAATTCCCGCTCGTAAAATATGTTTTGTTAAAGGGGTCGGATTTCATACTGTCTTTCTTTTTATTATTTGCCCGTTTTTTATTCCAATGATTTCTGTTTTTTTGAGCGGAAGATAGAGTGTTCTTCCTGTTTTTCTGATTTGTTCTCTCATATTTTTCAACGAGGGATTTTTGCTTTTTAAATTTAGGCGTTGTTTTTCCGTGTTTCCGAAGACGGGATGTATCGGCTGGTCGGGAATGAATTTGGGATATGAAACAAGCGGTTTTAGTTTTTCATTATACTTCGCGTGCTCAATATTGTTTTTGTTTTTATTTTTCAGTTTTTGCAAGTAGGCGGAATACGCTCGTTCCGCCTTTTTTGTTTCGTGCATTGTTCCTTTGCAGAACATTGTTTCGCACCCGCACTTGTGCGCGCAGGGATCACATTCTTTATCTTTCGGTTCCAAGCAATATGAGATGGTAAACTCTTCTCCTTTATGTATCTTCCGGAGCGCGAAAAATATCGTATGTCCTTTTACGATATACATGCCGCAATTCGGCATGCAGGAATGATTTATAAGGTGTATTCCCCGTTCTTTTGGATTTCCCAGAATTGACATTTCGTCATTTCCCCACATGACGTATAAGCCCTGTTCTTTTTCGTTTTCTTCTTCGGGGCGGATTATTTTTCCGATATAATCTCCGATTACCCTCCCCGCCTTTATATTCGCAGTCGCAAAAACACCCCGTCCTTTTTTCGGGGTTTTTTTAATCTTAACGGTTGAGATAAGAAACATTTTCAAATCCTGCTTTATTGTTTTTCACTATATATTTAGCCTGTGCTGGGAGCAGGAATCTCATATCGTCCCGCCATGGCGGGACTCTTGGGAACCCAGCGGTTCCCAACCTCCGCGACGGGAAAACTCCCGTTTTCCCGACCCCTTTCCCGTTCAAATCCTGCTTTATTGTTTTTCACTATATATTTAGCCTGTGCTGGGAGCAGGATTCGAACCTGCGTAGCCATGAGGCGCCAGATTTACAGTCTGGTGCAATTGACCGCTCTGCCATCCCAGCATTTTCTCAAGAATTTTCTTCTTCTTTTGTTTTTTCGCTTGCGTCCAATTCCCGAAGACTTCCCCCGTTTGTTGTTTCTTTTTTTAACTTGGAAACTTTTTGATTAACTTTGTTTTCCCATCTCATAAGAACCACGCCCGCTTTTCGCAGAACCTTTTCGGAGACACTTTTTATTTTTTGGTCAGCTTTTTCAAGATAGCCGAGTATCCAATGTTCCTTTAGGCGTATTCCATCTTCCGCGGTGTCGTCTATTTTTGGGAGCGTTTGGGCAATAAGATATACGAGCATTCCCAAGCTTGCCATCATAAGGATATGAGTTATAAAGGCTATCATAATTAAGGTTTGTTAGAGTTCAAAGCGAGAGAAACGTTCTACTTTAATATTTTCCCCAAGATGAGAAATTTCCTTTTTGATGAGGTTTTCAACCGTTAGCGCCTGGTCTTTTACGAATGGCTGGGAGAGAAGCCCTTCTATTGTTTCGGGAGCCATCGCGGTTATGTGCATCGCGATATTATGAGCAAGCTCTTTAAATGGAGTCGCTCTTGCCACGAAATCCGTTTCACAGCGAAGCACCAGAAGAACTCCCACGCGATTTGCATGAATATACGACTCAATGACTCCCGCTCCCGTTTCGCGCTCGCTTTTTTTGCTTGCGGAAGCAATCCCCTTCTCTTCAATTATTTTTTTTGCTTTCTCAAAGTCGCCGTTCGCCTCGCTCATGGCGCGCTTGCAATCCATAACGCCCGCGCCGGTTATTTCGCGAAGCTTTTGAATCAGTTCCAACATAAGCCAAGTATACCAAATTTACTCTATCGTGAGGAAATTTTTGAAAAAGATTATTGCGCAGAGACCTCCTTCTTCTCCGCTTTTATGAGTTCAATCATTTTCCCGATTATCCAATCAATGCTCGCTTTCGCGTGGTCATTTCCGATGATTGGATATTCCACCGTATGCGGATTGTCATTTGTATCCACTATGGCGACTATCGGAATCTTCAGACGCTTTGCCTCTCGCAGGGCTATGTCGTGGGAAGCGATATCTACGATAAAGAGCGCGTCCGGAATTCTTGTCAGATTCGTCAGCCCTTCAAATTTTGACTCCATTTTTTTCAATTCTTTCGCGAACTGAAGCTGTTCTTTTTTTGTGTATTTTCCAAGCTCTCCCTTCTCCTTTTTATTTTTTAGATCCTGATAATATTTCAGGCGCTTTTGCATGATCTTGAAGTTTGTCAGGGTTCCTCCGAGATAGCGGGTTATCACGTGTGGAAACTTAAAGGCTTCCGCGAAATTTTTTACCGATTCTTGAGAAGTCGGGAGCGTGCCTACCATTAATACGAGCCCGCCGTTGTTTATTTTTTCACGAAGAAAGGCTCCCGCTTTTTGAAGCTTATCAAACACAGCCTCCGGTTTTAGAAGCTCAATTTCATTTCTGTTCGCGCCGATATACGGGCGCATTTTTGGGTGCGTTTTTGATTTTTTGTGTCCAAATATCACGCCTACCTGCGCCATTTCGGATACCATTTTTTCGTCTACCATTTCTCGTTGTGTCATATCCTTTTTAATAAAACGTGATTACAACCTTACATGAAAACTGCTGTTTTTGTCAATTATTTTTGCCCGCGTGTTTTGTTGTTTGCGTTTATATTTGGTACGTTTTTTCCGTGTTTTCGTCTCCACGCTTCTATTTGCTTGTGATTTCCGGTCAGAAGCGCCTTTGGCACTCGTAAGACATTTGACCCTTGACCTTTGACATTTAACCTAAAAGTTTCTGGGCGGGTGTAGACGGGATATGACCCTTTTACTTCCTCCAGCGACGCTTCTTTTCCCAACACCCCTTTTATGTGACGCGCTACCGCGTCCGTTACTACAAGCGCTGGCAATTCGCCACCCGAAAGAACGTATTCTCCAATTGAAATTTCTTCGTCCGCTATGTACTTCGCGACTCTTTCGTCCACTCCTTCATATCTGCCACAGATGAGAGTGAGTTCGTCGTATTTTGCGAGACGCTTCGCTTCTTTTTGAGTAAACAATTTTCCTCTGGTTGAAAATAAAATGACGCGATGTTTTGTTTTTTTGTTTTTCGTTTTGCGTTTTACGCTTTGTACCGCCTTATAAATCGGTTCAATTTTTAACACCATTCCCGGTCCGCCGCCGTACGCCTTATCGTCTACCGTTTTGTGTTTATCATTCGTAAAATCCCTCGGGTTTATGGGGTTTATTTTTATTATTTTCTTTTTTTGCGCCCTTCCCAACATGGAACTTTCCGCGTAGACGGCGCAACTTTCAGGAATTGTGGTTATGATATTGAACCTCATTTGATTTCGCGGATTATTAAAAAACATCTAGCCCCCGTTTTTAGAACGGAGGCTTGATGCAGTTACGACCGGGGACCAGTTCCGCCGTCGGGTTCTTCAATTTTCAGATTGACCCGCGCGTTGTTTTTGATTCCAACGATGCGGAGAAGTGTTCTAATCGCTTTGGCGGTTGAACCCTGCCTTCCCACAACCTGTCCCATGTCTTGAGGACTTACCTTCAACATGAGAAGAACTCCCATTTCGTCTATTTTTCGTTCTACCCGAACATCGTCCGGATTGTCTACGATTGATTTTACTAGGTATTCTAAAAATTCTTTGTCTCCTACAGGATTTGACATGCTTCTTTGTCGGTATTTGGATTCTCTCGACCTTTTCAGTTTTTTATTTTCTATTCAGCTTTTGGCGTCTCTGTTTTTTTAGATTTTTTATGAACCGCTACTTTCCTTGCTTTAATTGCTCCGGCTTTTACCAAAAGATTATGAACCCCTTCGGTCGGTTTTGCTCCTTTTGTTATCCAGTATTGTACTCTCTCTTTGTTTATTTCGTGAGTATTCTCGTGCGGGTTCGCCCAGCCGATATCGTCTACGGAACGGCCTGTCAGCTTGGATTTTTTTTCCGCGACAATGAGGCGGAGATAGTGCTGATGCTTCTTTCCCGTTTTTTTGAATTTGATTGCTAACATGTTAACTAAATTTCTAATTACTAATTTCTAATTTTCAAATACGAGGGTTATAATATATGGTTTTAATTCTCGTGTCAATCTGTCATTTGTTCAGTGGTTTCAAGTTTTATTGAGAGGACTTTTGAGACGCCGTCGTCGCCCATCGTTATGCCATACAGCACGTCGGCAGTTTCCATTGTTATTCTATTGTGGGTTACGATAAGGAATTGGGTTTTATCGGAAAAGTTTTTTACCAGTTCGGCAAATCTTCTCGCGTTTTCCTCATCTAGCGCTGCGTCAATTTCATCTAATATCAGGATGGGAGGCGAACTTATTGATATGAGAGAAAAGAGCGCCGCCATTGAAACGAGGCTTTTTTCTCCGCCGGAGAGCATGTCCAAATTTTTTATTTTTTTTCTTGGAATGCTGATTTCAAAATCTACTCCGGATATGTGTTCACCGCCTTCATGTTCTTCTGTTTCAGCGGAGAGCTTAAGCTTTGCTTTTCCTCCCCCGAACATAAGGCCGAAATAAGTGTTAAAGGCGTCGTTGATTTTTTTGAAAGAGTTTTTGAATTCGCCGTGAATTCTTTCGTCCAGTTCCGCGATAAGAACGCTTAAATCTTTTTCCGTTCGTCCCAAATCTTCATATTCTTTTTCCAGAAGAACGTATCGTGTTTCGGTATCTTCCGCTTCTTTGACAAGCTCGTTATCTATTTCTCCGATGGAAGAAAGCTCGGAGCGAAGAAGGAGAATTCTTCTTTCTGCTTGTTGCCAGTTGGTTTCCGCCGTTATTTCCGTCCACTCCCCTCTTATCGCTTTTTCAAGTTCGTCATCCGTTCTTTCCAGCGCTTGCCATTGTTTTTCCAATTCGTTTATCCGAAGAACCGTTTTTTCTTTTTCAAATTTTATTTCCAGCACTTTTCGTTCAATTTCCCGTGTTTTGTTTCTTTCTCTTTCAATTTCTTCAAAACGCGTTCTGAATTGCTGGTTGATGTTTTTTTGTTTTTGTCCCAGAGCTTTTTCTTTTTCCTTTTCTTCGCGCAGTTTTTTTTCAATGTTTTCCAGCTCTCTTTTTAACGGCTGAAGAGCTTCGGTTATGTTTTGCCGCGCCTCGCGCTCCTTTGATTCTTTTGGTTCTTCAAAGAGAGCTTCCAGTTTTTTTATGAGTTTCGCTATCTCTTCTTTTAATTCCTCCATGTTTTGAATGACCAGGAGGCTTTTCGCTTCTTTTTCTATTCCTCTTATGCTACGGAGTAGGGTTTCCGTGTCTTTTGCCGGAAGTCTTGTTTCGCTTCCTCTTATTTCAATTCTTGTTTCCAGCCTTATGAGTTCCCGTTCTATGTTTAACTTCTCTTCAAAGAGCCTTTCAATGCTGTTTCTTACTTCTTCGCTTTCTTTTGATGTTTCTTTTTCTTTTTCCAGCTCCCGTAATTCCAGCTCTTTTTTTCTTGTGTTCTCGTCCTCGGCTTTTTTTTTCACTTCAAGGCGGAGGAGCTTTTCTTCAATGCTTTTCTTTTCTTCCCGCAGTGTTTTTATGCGGAAGCCAAAGTAGCTATTTTCAAGATGTTTTAATTTTTCTTCAATTTTTTCCCTTTCTTCCCATCGGGATTTTTGTTTTCTTAAAAATTTCAAGTGGGGCGTGATTTCATCAATCATCGCCTTTATTTTTTCCATGTTTGACCTGCTGGTTTCCACGCGTCGCTCCGCCTCCTCTTTTTTGAGGCGATATTCTTTTAACCCGAGAATTTCTTCAATCATTATCCTTCGTTCTTTCGGAGAGCTTTTTACAAAAAGGTCGCTCTGCCCCTGACCGATGATTGTCATGCCACGAGTTCCCATTTTTGCCCGCGCGAGAATTGGATGCAGGTCGCGAAGGCGAGTCTCGACGCTGTTTATAAAAAATTGAGAAGCGCCCGCTTTGTCTATTTTTCGTTCAATAACCGCCTCGCTTGTTTCCACTGGAAATATGTTTTCGTGGTTCGTAAAGTGCAAACTAACCCGCGCGAGCGATGAGGCGGGCTTTTTTGGAGTTCCGGCGAAAATAAGGTTTTCAAGCGACTCCCCTCTTAGGTTTTTCGCGGCGCGCTCTCCCAGCGCCCACCGAAGAGCGTCCACAATGTTTGATTTTCCCGAGCCGTTTGGGCCCACGACGCCGATAATTTTCGCCGGGAACTCAAATGTCGTTTTATTCGCGAACGACTTAAACCCTTGAATTTCTATTTTTTTTAAAAAGACGCTCATTGTCTTGAATTACGAGGCGGACTTTGCGGTGTTTTTCCATTTCTTTAAGGCATTTCCCGCCGCGTCGCGTTCAGCCTCTTGCTTGGAGAAGCCCCTTCCTTTTTCTATGAATGTTTCGCCAAAAAAAACTCCCGCGATGAATTCTTTGTTGTGGTCGGGGCCGTTCTCTTCCGTAATTTTATACGTTGGAGTGAGCTTGAGTTCTTCTTGTATGATTTCCTGAAGAAGACTTTTTGAATCAATAAAGAGCTCTTTTTCCACCACCTCTTCAAGGTGAATAAGTATTTTTTGATTGATGAATTTTCCCGCCGTTTCCAATCCCTGGTCAAGGTATATCGCGCCTATTAACGCTTCCACTGCGTTTGCCAGAATCGCCTGCTTCGCGCGTCCGGAATCTTTTGCCTCGCCTTTTGAGAGAAGCATAAATGCTTCCAAGCCCACTTCTTCGGCCACTTGAGAGAGCATAATATGATTTACCAGCGCGGCCCGAATGCTTGTAAGCTCACCCTCTTGCTTTTCGGGATATTTATTGAAAAGAAAAGTTGTTACCACAAGCTCAAGCACGGCGTCTCCGAGGTATTCCAGGCGTTCGTTGTGACGAGTGGCTCTCTCTGGATTTTCATTTAAGAATGAGCGATGCGTGAATGCTTCTCTGTATAATTCCTTTTTCTTTGGCGTTATTCCAGTTCTTTCTTTTAGTCCTTCAAATTCGTTTGTTTTGCTTGTCATATTTTTTTTAAAAAATTTAAGATTCAGAACTTGCTTTTTCTTCCCCGAGCTTCATTTCATTAAAAATAGTTCCCAACACTCCATTTACAAATCGTGAGGAGTTTTGTCCCCCAAAATTTTTCGCGAGCTCAATTGATTCATTAATGGCGACTTTGTGCGGAATTTCGTGTTTGTCGGTGTAGAGCAGTTCATAAATTCCCAACCGCAGGATATTTCTGTCCAGCATCGCTATCTGATTAATCGGCCAGTCGGGAGCGGCTTTTTTTATTACTTCGTCAATATACTCAAGGTTTTTTATGATTCCTCCAACGAGCTTCCAGACGAATTCGGGTTCGTCTATGTCCTGCCCAAAGAGTTCCATGTTGCGTTCCACGATTCCATCCAAGTCGTTTTCCTTTTCGTAGAAATCCCATTCGTAGAGCGATTGGAGTACGATAGTTCTGCAAAGGTGCCGAGTAGCCATGTTAAAAATTCAAAACGCAAAGAGAAAAATGTAAAACAACGACTCAACCTTCAAAACACGAAGTTTTTATGGCTACTTTGAACTTTCTGTTGCTTGCGCCGCTTTTTGTTTTTTCTTGTTTTTTTTGTATGTACCGCAATGAGAGCAGGTTGCGTGGGGCAGTTTTGGGCTATTACAAGAAACGCAAGCAACAAACCTGCGCGTCTTTAGAGCGAGATGAGACCTTCTTCTTCCTACTTTTGATTTTGAATGATGTTTTACCGGAACTCCACCCATGTTTCAAGAGAAAAGAATAAAATGAAAAGCGAAAAACATACCTCTTATCTTCCCATTTTTTACTCTCAACAATTATTTTCGTATAGTAGCGTATTTTTTGATGAAGGTCAAACGGTGGAGAGCCGAGGGGCCGTTTTTTTTGATTGCTTTGATGTGATCTTTGGTGCCGTAGCCTTTGTGGATATTGAAGCCGTACATCGGATACTCTTTGTGTTTTCTTTTCATATACCGATCTCTTGTTACTTTTGCCGCTATTGAGGCGAGTTTTATGGCGTTGATTTTTTCATCGCCACGGATCATAGCTTTTAGCTTATAGCTTTTAGCTTCATTAGGGTTTATTTTTATGCCAGCGTCTAAATAGATTTTGCATCCTTGCTTTGTTATTTCCTGGACTTGCTTGCCCCGTGGCGAAGCTCTACCGGGTTGAAGGGTGATACGTAACGCTCGAGTTGCCGCGAGATTCACGGCTTCCGTGATATTTATTCGGTCTATTGTTTTTGGATGAACCATGGTTACCTTGCAGAGAATTTTTTGATGAGTTTTTAAGTATTTAAACCATGCTTCGCGCGCGTGTTCGGGCAGTTTTTTTGAATCCCGAAGTGGCAGTTTTGTCTTCTTGTTTTTCGGACGGAAGTTTTTTGGAATAAGAACAACTCCCACCGCGACCGGACCTGCCAACGGGCCCCGACCTGCTTCGTCTATGCCGATTATGTACATAGGAATTAGTATAAAGGATTAGGGATTAAGGATTAAAGAGATTACGATAAAAATGAGAAATACAGTAAAAATACTATGAAAATTCACAGAAGCACATTGAGACTTAGAAAAAAATGAGAAATTTAGAGTGCCTCAAACTTTAACGTACGTTAAAGTTTGAGGGTGTTTCTTGTCTATGTAAAATGAATAATCCAATATTTGGACGTCTGACGTCCAAAATATTAATTTGGGAGTTCGGCTTCCAAATATAGCTTTTTGTAATGTGGGGGTAGAAATGGTTTGGGGAGGCGTCGTAAGACGTGCCTCCCCGGTTTGGTTTAGAGTTCGAGTTCGTCGATACAAGATATGAGAGACTTTTTTAGCGTCTCCAGATTTGCTTGAACGTTTACAAACGCCCCCATACGAATTCGAATCGTTGTTGTCACCTGAAGCCTATCCAACTTTTTGTATGTTGGATCGACTTCAAGCATGCCTGGCATGTGTTTTGATACTATCGCTACATCCCCTGAAGCTCGAGAATTTCTTGGGCAAAGTCTTACCTTAACCCCGAATTCTTCGAGTGTTTTTGCTGCAACACGAGCGTTTTGGTCGCAGTCCCAGACAACGACCACGATTTCCGCTAAGTCCATCCCAACTCTCCTTAGTGATCCGCCGTACGAGACGGATGTTTGTAAGTGTGCAAGCTGAAATCAGATGAGTTCTGATTCCGAATGTGAATATTTTGCAATATTTGGGAGTTCGGCTTCCAAATATGGAATATGCGCACATTCGGAATCACAACCTATTAACCTATGCAAGCCCATAACCAAAACCTCCCGGGTTTTGTCCCAGGAGGTTGGTTTTTTTG
>MFKK01000035.1 GCA_001781035.1 Candidatus Jorgensenbacteria bacterium RIFCSPLOWO2_01_FULL_45_25b
ACGCGCGCGCCACCCCGTAAAAAGAATAAAAGATAAAACTCCAACCCCCGCGAAAAGAAAAATTTTTTTCATAAATGTATATATTTCAATTTATTTTTAAACTCGACCTCATTATTTCCCCTCATCATACTATGACATTTCCGAATTCAACCTGTGTCTCATGCCCGACCTTATTATTTTCTCCTAGTATAGCACACACACAAAGCAAAAAATGCTAGAATAATAGAACTGATGGCAAACTAACCAAAGGTCGGAAAAAAAAGACTAAAACTCAAAAAATAAACCAATGAAAAAATATATATTCACACTTACGCTCGCGGGAACGCTCATCGCGCCCATAAGCATCTTTGCGCAAGACGCGAGCGGAGTTCTTCCGCCCCCGCCACAGGGAGACTTCGGAGGACAACAATTGCCTCCTCCAAGCGAAGGGTCATTCTCGCAACCAACACAACCACAAGGAGGCGGAGAGCCCTCTTTCGGAAGCCAGCCTCCCTTCCCTGAAAACCAAGGATTCTTCCCACCCCCAAGCGGAAATGGACAATTTCCACAACAAGGAGGTTTTCCTCCTCAAGGCGGGCAATTTCCTCCGCGACAATTTGAAGAACAGTTTCAGAATGGACAGCAGGGACAATTTCCGGGAGGCCAGTTCCAGGGACAGCCTCAATTCAAAAATCAAGGAAAACAACCAACTCCCTTCTTTAATGAAGGAAACCAGAAACAACAGCCGACGCCTTTCTTTGGTCAACAAAACAGGCAAGGACCAACGCCCTTCTTCAATCAGGGGAACCAAAAACAACAACCCACACCTTTCTTTAATCAAGAAAAAGGAAGTCAAACGGAAAGCCGGGGCATAAATCAAGGAGAAACACAGCTCCAAAATCCTTTTGGAAACGAAGAAAATGAATTTGAGGAAGAAGGAGAAGACCCGGGAGAATACGTAGATCCCCGCGAAATTCAGCAGGCGCAAAAACAAATTAGCGATTTAAAAAGGCAGGCTGGGCAACTGCTAAAAAAGACCGCGAAAAAAACCACGCTTGCGAACGAAACCGCGGAACTGCAAAACTTCTTAACTGAACTCGGCACGTACGCGGCGGGAATTAAAGAAGGTTCTCGTGAAGCCCTTCAGGACTTCTACGACGCCGAACTCTGGGAAAAGATAAATGTCTGGAGAGCAAAGATTGAAATGCCGGCAGAAATAAGCAAGATGGAAAAAGATCTCGCCCGCCTGGAAAAGCTCATCGCGGCAAAAACCTTTCAGGCAGATGGCGTGGATATGGGCCTCGTCCGGTCAAAAATTGAGGAAGTCAAAAACGCGGTAAGCGGCGCGAAAAGCGCCTTGTCCGAAGAAGACGCGGAAGGCGCGAGAGAATACCTTCAAGTCGTATATGAAGGCACGCACCCGGGAGAAATGTATGGCGTGCTTCAACAACTTCGGGAAATCACAAAGCAGTTAAAAAGAATTAAAAACGCCGAAATAAAACAGGCTGTCACGGAAGTTATCTCTCCCGCGTATGAAGCAATTTCCGCGGGCGACTTCAGAGAAGCAAATATGGCGCTAAGTGAAATAAACAAAGAACTCTTTTCTCTGTTCGGAAAATTAAGAAGATCCAGAACCGTAAACACAGATTTGCGGAAAAAGATGCAATCTCTTGAACAAAAACTCGAGGGAAGAATCCAAGAAATTGAAACTCAAGGAACGACAAACGGACAACCGGGAGCCTTTATCCCCTATCAGTCATCCCAATCCGCGTCCGCGATAGAATCACTCCTTGGATCAGTAAAAGGCTTCCTCGGATTTTAGGAAACTCTAAAAGGACTAAGTCCTTAAAACTCAAACCGCCCTTCAAGTATTGGAGGGCGGTTTGAATTCTAAAAACGTAAAAAGTTTACCCCGTTACAAGAAAACTACCATCAATGTAACATCAAGATAAAAGCCACGAAGCAAACTTGTGGTCGCCTTGTAATGGGGTTTACCCCGTTACAAGAAAACTACCATCAATGTAACATCAAGATAAAAGCCACGAAGCAAACTTGTGGTCGCCTTGTAATGGGGTTACGGTGCTACTGGAGCATCCACAATTGGAACTTCCGCGTCTGTTACCGGAAGACCGGAATCGGCGGGAACGCCTTCTTCTGGCAATGTTCCTGTCTCCTGCGCCTTATTGCGCTGCATATACCAGTATCCCAAGCCAGCAATCAACACAATCACAACCAAAACGATAACTACATTTGAACCTTTCTTCATTATGTGATGAGATAATTAATTTTGACCTTTAAATAAATATAACATATAAAACATTTTTTGTACAGGTGAGAAAAAAAGAGCCTCACACAATAACTTATCAACTTAAAAAATCAAAAACTCGTCTCGCGTTCTCCCAAATCTTGTCTTTCACATCCTCAACTGAAACTCCCTTAAGTTCCGCGAGCTTCTTCACCACCTCAATAACATACGCCGGCTCGTTTCGTTTACCCTGAGTGCCACCGAAGGACTTCCCCCGATACGGCGCGGGCGTTACATAGGGAGCGTCTGTCTCCGAAAGAATCCTGTCCATTGGAATACACTTCACAATCTCGTCATAATCCCGAACAAAGGTAATAACCCCGCCAAACGTAAAATAAAATCCCATATCCAAAAGTTTCCGCGCGTCTTCCTTCGTCCCTCTAAAAAAGTGGACAATGCCCGGATTAGAAATTAGAAATTTGGAATTAGAAATTAAGGTCTCGCAAAGATCCTCATAAGCATCGCGACAATGAATCATCAGCGGCTTTTTCACCTCATACGCCAACTCAATATGCTTCACAAAAACTTCTCGTTGTTTTTCCTTAATCCTTAATCCTAAATCCTCAATCCTGTAATAGTCCAGTCCACACTCCCCAACCGCAACCACCCTATCATCCATCGCCAGCTTCTTATAATACTCATAATCAAACTCCTCCGCTCGGCTCGTAAATCCACTTCCGCGTGAGTCAGCGTTCACTTCCGCGTCAGTCCGCGACACGCCGAGTTCTTGCTCGTCATGGAACGAGGCGTGTACGTGAATCGGATGCACCCCAACCGTCGCGTAAACGCCCGATGGAAACTCATGAGCGATATCTACCGCTCTCCAGGAAGTATCTTTCTGCGTCCCCACATTAACCAAAAAAACGTTATTATCTAACGCTCTCCCAATCACCTCTTTGTAATCCTTTTCAAACGCCGCAAACTGCGCGTGCGTATGGCAATCAATATACTTCATTATTCAATCTGCTTCCGTTCAGCGATATAGTTGAAGGTTTCCTGGACAAAAATAGCAATCGGAACGGCCAAAAGAACTCCCACAAACCCCGCAGCCCTGCCTCCCGCGAGAAGAGAAATAATAACAATCACGGGATGAAGCTTCATTGTGCGCCCCATGATAACGGGAATAAGAATATGATTTTCCAACTGTTGAACAATAACGAAAAAAAGCACGGCGTACATGCCAAGCGCGAACGATTCGGGAACAGCAACCAAAAAAGCGGCGGTGCCAGCGAGAACAGGTCCGATAATCGGAACAATCTCAAAGAGCGCCGCGAGTCCTCCCAACACAAGCGGATATCGAACTCCCAAAAGCCACATCCCGATGCTCACGACAACTCCAACAAGAATACTAAGAGCGAGTTGCGCTCCAAGCCATCGCCGAATCTTCACCTTAAACCGGGCAAAAACCGAAAGAACAGGCTTTTCATATATGCCCGGAAGAATAATACGAAGCAAGCGTTCCGTTCCGTTTTTTTCAACCGCGAGATAAAAAGAGATTGCGAGCGTCGCGAGAACAAGAATAGATTTGGAAAGAATCTGCGAAATGGCGACGGTAACGGAAATATGATTCGCCTGCAGAAAACCGAGCACCCTGCTTAAATTCGTGCTAACCCCCTTGATAAATGAGGAGGGAAAACTAATGCCGAAAAGAGTGGAAATCGCCTGATTAAAATCTCCTAAAAAACCAACGGCCTCCGTAACTAAAAGAGGGAGAATAAAATACAATACGCTGGCAAACAAAAGAAGAGTAAAAAGAAAAATCAAAACCGTGCCAAGCAAACGGTGAACTCCCCGCTTCTCCAAAAAAAAGATAATCGGGTCAAGCCCCGCCGCAACCACGATTGCGACCGCGAGCACTCCAATCGCCTGCCGAGAAATATACAAAAGAAAAATAAGAAGAATAAAAACAAATATCCTCCACAATGCCTGCCAACTTAGTTCTAAATGATACTTTTCTTCCATCAAATCAAAAATCTAAAATTTACCTCTCTACTTCACGCTAAGTATATCCTTAAAACTTTTATTTTTAAATGGGGCTATCATCGCGAGATTCAAGCGGGCATCGCGGAAAAGAGCGCGGGCAACCGCGCGGACATCCTCGGCCGTAACCAAAGAAATGCGCCTCCCGACTTCTGACGGATTGGAAAGAGGGAGCCCGGCAATCTCCTGTCCCGCGTAGAAATACGCGATATCCTCCGACGTTTCAAGCGACAAAAACATGGAGCCGACAAGATGGTCCTTCACCTTCCGCAATTCCGACGGAGACACAAGTTCTTTTGTCAGCCGTCCGCACTCTTGAAGCATCGCGGAAATAACTTCCGTCACCTTCGCGTGCTGGGCTCCCGAGGACATCTCAAAAATTCCATGGTCGGAATACAAATCATCCGAAGCACGAACGTAATACGCGGCTCCCAATTCCTCCCGAATCTTATGAAACAAGCGCGAACTCATGCCTCCTCCCAAAATATCGGCGAGTACCTTTAGGGCGTACTTCCTCCTATCAAAAAAAGAAAACGCCCGAAATCCCAACACAAGATGCGTCTGGTCGGAATCCTTGAAACTAATAAGCTCCTTCGGTTGTA
Organism: Candidatus Jorgensenbacteria bacterium RIFCSPLOWO2_01_FULL_45_25b; assembly: GCA_001781035.1. Lineage (GTDB taxonomy): Bacteria > Patescibacteriota > Minisyncoccia > UBA6257 > GWB1-50-10 > 01-FULL-45-25b. The sequence goes on from MFKK01000035.1 coordinate 4,867, forward strand.
ACTGTTTTTCTCTCACTTTCGCGCGCGAAACCTGTCTTTTCTTCGCGAGCGCACCAAAATGGCGGTGAATCTCCTTAAGCGCGAGCTTTGAATCAAATCCGCCAGAAACAGCGACAACGGTGGACGCGGGAATATAATGCTTGGAACGATAATCAATAAAATCCTTCTGTTGCAAACCGCGCACAACATCCTTTCTTCCCGCGATTCCCCATCCCGCCGGTTGGTCTCCATACACAAGCTCCATAAAAAGCTCCTGCACTCTCCGCGAAGGCATGTCCTCATACATATTAATCTCCTCAACAATAACGCCCTTCTCTTTTTCAATTTCCGCGGGAGAAAACACGGGATGAAGATAAATATCGGAAATCACATCAAGCGCCTGCGGTAAGAATTCATTCTTCACCTTCGCGTAATAACTGGTTGATTCTTGAGAAGTAAACGCGTTGTACTGCGCGCCCAACCCGTCAAGCTCGGAAGCAATATGCATTGAGGTTGGCCTCTTCTCCGTGCCCTTGAAACACATATGCTCCAAAAAATGCGAGATGCCGTTTATTTCCTTGGTTTCATGTTTTGAACCAACCGTAACGGAAACCATAACCGTCGTGGTAAAACTTTCTTTTCGGGGAACAAAAAGAACGCGTAATCCGTTAGGAAGAGTATGAAAAGTAAACTGCCTCATAAGCTTGAATTATCATGGCGCCTGAACTGGCAAAGATGAAGTTGTTGCTGTGTCAGCGGACGTCGCGATTAAAAACTCCCCACTCTCTCCGCACACCGACCCGTTACAAACGCGAATAACGTATGTTCCCGTTTCTGAAGGAACTTCAAAAGAATAGGTATCCGAACCAAAAACTCCTCTCCGCGCCGGTAAGAGCGTAATAAGCCGTGAGGCGCCTTCCCCGACAAGCTGAATCTTGGAAACGCTCTCCGAAAGACCTGAATATTCCCAGCGAATCCTTGTTTCGTGAAAAGGAGCAAACGTTTCGCCGGAAGAAGGAGAAATAAGAGAAAGGTATGAAGAGCTCTTTTCAAGAGGAAACACGGTCAAAAGAACCTTTTCTATCTCCTTACGAATTGAGGAAACATCCGAAAAAGACCCGTCAAGAAAATACTTCTCAAACGAAAACTCCAAAACAACATCAGAAGAAAGGGGAATAACATACGTAAAAGAGGCAAAATCCTTATCCTCTTCCGAAAAAAGAAAAATCGGGTTGCGTAAAGAAGTCTCTCCCCAAGGAGTAGTGGCGCGAATCACATTCTCATCTTGAGAATACCACTTGCCCTGGTCTTTGCTGTAAAAAAACCTCTCGCCACGAAGATTAATCCATGAGTAGTTTTCAAAACCCCGAACCGCCCTCAATAAAACACTGTTATTGCCTCGCAGACCAAATCGAGCGCGGAATGGCGAGTTCTGGAAAGAACTCAAGGCCCATCCTTCGGGATAATTAAAAGCGAACGAATACGCCGGATTCGCGTACCGATATACATGTTCCACGGGCTGTTGAGAAGCTCTTCGGACAAAATCCTGCACCATCGTTTGAATCTCAAAAACACGAGCCTGAAAACTCTTTAGCAGGCTAAGCGCGTTGCTAAGAAAAGCGGCGCTCGGCGGATCGGAAACAGCCGCGCTCGCGCTCTGAAAAAACCCTCCAAAAACAAAGAGGGTAACACACGCAAAAAGAAGGATGATTCGTTTCATAAAAACTTACGAAAGCTTCAACTGAATGTATGAGGAAAGTTCGGCAATCAAAACTCTCTCCTGTTTCATTGTATCACGATTGCGCACCGTAACGTCTTTTCCTTCTAAGCTCTCAAAATCAACCGTTACGCAAAAGGGCGTGCCAATCTCGTCCTGCGCCCGATACCTCTTGCCAACATTACCTCTCTCATCCCAAGCAACCATAAAACTTCCTCTCAAATCATTATAAATCTTCTTTGCCAAAGTAACGAGCTCCGGTTTATTGGCAAGCAACGGAAACACCGCCACCTTATAAGGCGCGAGCTTCGGATGCAGTTTTAACACAACCCGCGTATCGTCGTTTTTTTCGCCCTCTTTCAACTTCTCCTCGTGATACGCCTCGCAAAGCGCGAAAAGCGCGACCCTCCCCACCCCCGCGGACGTTTCTATGATATAAGGCAGGTATTTCTCTTTCGTTTCCTCGTCGTAATACGTCATGTCTTTCTTGGAATATTCCTGATGGCGCCGAAGATCCCAATCCCCTCGATGATGAACGCCCTCCATCTCTTTCCACTCTCCTTCCAAATTATATTCAATATCAAACGCCGCCTGTGCGTAATGCACCAACTCATCCGGCGCGTGCTCCTTAAACCGCAAATTCTTTTTTGAAAAACCAAAATCCAAATACCACTGCAAGCGCTTCTCTTTCCACTCTTCAAATGTCTTCTGTGACGCTTTTTTATCCGGCTTTACATAATACTGCAACTCCATCTGTTCAAACTCTCGGCACCGAAAAATAAATCCGCCGGGCGTAATCTCGTTCCGAAATGCCTTCCCGATCTGCGCGACGCCAAAAGGAATTTTAACCCGCGTAGAATCAAGAATCTGCTTAAAATTCGTATGTACTCCCTGCGTAATCTCTCCTCGCAAATACGCCTTCTCTTTTGCGCCCTCAACCGAACCCAAAAATGTTTCTACAAGCAAATTAAACTGGCGTGGTTCAGTAAGATCCCCTCCACATTCGAGACACTTCGGTTTCGTGTTTGGATCGGCGTATACCTCATTAACTAAACCAACAAAATCACTAGGATCAAGCGTACCAAAATCATCTACAATATGATCTGCCCGAAAACGCTTTTTGCACTTCTTGCAATCCACAAGCGGATCCGAAAACGCCTCCGTATGCCCGGAGGCCTCCCACACACGCGGATTCATAATAATAGAGGCGTCAATTCCAACCACATCATCCCGCTCCCGCACCATAGTCTTCCAATATTCATTCTTAATATTTCGCGTAAGCTCCGCGCCCAAAGGACCAAAATCCCACATTCCAGCAATTCCGCCATAAATCTCCGAAGATGGGTACACAAACCCCCTCCTCTTCGCCAAATTAGCCACTTTTTCCAGTAAAGACATGTTCATTTACCTTATCATCTAAACCAAAAATTGAAAAGAAAGTGTGACATTGAGTCTTCAGTCGTAACTTACAACTTTCAACTTAAAACTTACAACTCATTCCTTAACCACCCCCTCCCCAATTCCAACAGTAGAATCGTCAGCAAGCTCCGTTGTTAAAACCGAATCCGTCGCCTGCAAAGAAGTGCCGGTAAACGCGTCAGTAGCGGTAAATCTCGTCATCTGTAAAAGAGGAAGGTGCTGGCCTAAAAAAGATTGTTCGGGAATCGCACTCATCTGAAAACTCGCTTCCAACGGCTTCGTGTTCGCCTGCACGTCTCCAATCTCCCACAACACTTCTCTTTCCACCTCGTTATAAGAAGGAGTTGAATCAACACTGCTTTTTGCAATCCCAGTCCAGGAAACATACGAGGGAAGCACGGCGCGAAACACAGCCGACCGAATATCCGTCGCGTGATTGCGTAATGTCCAAGTAACAACATACTCTCCCGCCTGACCTACACGAGGAGGAAATTCTCCGTCGTTTGAAATCCCCGCCTCCTCTCGCCGAAATGCCTTCGCGTCAACAGAAACAAATCCCGCAATCTTTGTCGCAACCTCCTGAAGCGCGCTCGTCTTGTCGCTCTTCAAATAATACGGAACGGTGGGAGAGCTCGCCTCAACGTTTACGCGAACCTGATAATTTTTGTCTCCGGAACCCGAAAACCCATTCTTCAAAGAAATCGTAAATTCCACCTCGCCCAAACTTCCCGGAGCAAGAAGAGAAAGCGCGGGAGTATTCTCCTTGTCCCATCGCAATCCGCCTCTTGAATCAAGAGAAGAGTTGGATTGAAGAGAAGATAAGTCAAAAAGTCCGCCGGTCAAACGAGTATAAATGACAACATCGGAAAGAGGCACGCCACTGTTGTTCGTATATCTAATAACATACTTCAACGAGTCGCCGATTGTCGCGACATACTGCTCGCTTCCATTAACCGTTGTCTGAAGCGCGAGAGGCGACGGCGAAACAGAAAACGCGGACACTCCTTCCCGAGCAATGGGATAATCCTTATTAAGATAATTCCCATAAATCGTAACGGGAAATGAAAATTCCGAACCATCAGCCCCCTCAATCCTTCCCTGTATGGAAATAACTCCGCTTGAGCCTCCGCGAAGCGACCCAAGTTTCCAGTAGTTGTAAAGCGAGTCGGGAGCAATGCTCGCGGAAATAAAACGGAAAGAATCGGGATACTGAACACCCAAACGCAAATCCGGCAAATCCGCGCGCGAAGTGTTTTTGTACAAAATCTGAAAACGAAAGGTGGAACCATTAAGAATTTGTTCATCCTGCTTCACCTCCACCTTAAGAGCCGAATCCTTAACCTTAACCTCCTCCTCCCCTTTTGCTGTAAAACCCGTACTTCTCCCCAAACCATAAGAAAGCTCGGCGGAAATAACTCGCTTATCCTCATCTTCAAACAAAGAAACGCCAGCGGAACCGGAATTCGTATCCGGCAAAACATCCAAAAGCGGAACAAGCGTAAACTTCTTTTTCTGCAACCCGCCAGGAACAATTTCTCCCAGCGGAACATGAATCAGGGCCTGTTCCGAATTCTTATCAAGAATAAGAAAGTCAGAAGACGTAAGAAGCGTAAGAGCCGAATCCTCAAGAGAAACCTCGGAAAGGTTCTCTATCTGCGCCTCAACCTCAAAAGGAGTTCCCCGATATACCTCTTTAGGAATCTCAATCTTCACTCTCACGTCTCCCGACTTCTGTTTATAAAAAAAGATGACAAAAGCGCTAAGTCCAGCCACGAGAAAAGAAAGACCAAGAAAGAAAAAAATAGTTTTCTTCCAAAAAGAGAGCGCGTGGGACGAACCAAAAACTCTCTTCGTCTCCTCGTTTTCATTCTCACCCTCTCCAACTTCCGAAATCTCTTCCAAAATCACACCATCGTCTCTCGCGTCAAGCTCATCAGAATCCAAAACAACAGAAACCTGAACAGGTTCAGCTTCTTTTGAAATCGGAGAAAAAATTCCTTCTTCCCGCGAAATGGGAAGTCTTATCTCTTTTTGTAATTTCCTTGTTCGCTTCTTTAGAACACGCAAAGAGGTTTTCTTTTTGTTCTTCGTAGAACTTACAGGAGAAGATTTTTTCATAAAACTTATTATAACAGGATAGCTATTTGAAAAAGACCGAAAAAAATCAGTTCAAAAAAACAAGGTCGGATTCTTGAAACCTGGAAGAACAAAATGAGCACGTAAACGCGTGGTCCGAAAGAGAAAAAGCAAAAAGGTTCTTTTCTTCGCAAAGCCCGCATCGCGCGTGGCTCATATCATAACCCAAAAGCCGAAGCATAAAAGAAATATCCGTGTTTTTCGTTTGCATAACGGAAAGGAGCGCGTGCCAAAAACGCGGATCGGGAAAATAAGGAGGGGTAAGAGCGCGGACAAGCGCGAGTATGCGGGGAAAACGAATATGAAAATAGGGAGACTCCGCCTCAAAAAGAACAAGCTCCTCGGTAAGCGCGTCTGTAACCGTATACTGATGTTTGTGCGCGAGCCGAAGAAAAATTCTGCTCCCGGGCATAAGGTGAGGAAAAAGTCTTGAACGTATCTTTCTCCCGCTTACAACCCGGGCCTCAACGCGCCCCAGCTCTCGCGTGTAGGCGTGAACCAAACGGTCATACTCTCCTCTCGTCTCTGACCCCAAAACAATTGCCTCTAAAACAACCTCACTCATAAAAAGCTTAAAAACTCGCGCATAAAACCACATCCACGCCCGCGCCGTGTCCGCGGAAGTCGGCGTTCAGTCTGCGCCTGCCCCGTGTCCCGCTAAGGCGGGGTCTACGAGGTTAATCTGCGCTTCTAATAGAAGATCCAACCCAACGCCTCATCAACCGAATATGCTCCCGAAGTGGAAACAAGAAGAAGCAGAGCTCCGGCTAAAATAAGCAAATCTTTTTCCTTATCCTCAAAACTCGCCTTTCGCTTCACGGTCAAAAAAATCACGACGAATTGAATAGCGACAAACGCCGAAACAATCTGCGTCAAAATCCCGAAAATAATCATCACTCCTCCAACCGCCTCAACGAGCCCAACCACAAGCGCCCAAAAAGCACCGGGCTTAAAACCAACGCTCCCCATCCACTCGCCCGTACTTTTCAAATCTCTCAACTTCGGCAATCCATGCGCGACAAGAATAATTCCAAGCGCGACCCGCAATATCAAAACTCCATAGTCCCCGAATACAAATAATGGTTGAATCATAGAAACATGATAGCACATCTATTGCGCGAGGCAATAAAACTCGGCTACCATAAAATAACAAACTTCAATGAATTTTATGAGCGAAGCGAGTAATATTCGCGAACGTAGTGAGCAAATATCTATGAATATCCTATCTATTGAAACTTCCTGCGACGAAACCTCACTTGCTATTATTGAAGCAAACGGCGGATTAAGCTCGCCAAAATTCAAAATTAAAAAACTTTTAACCGCCTCCCAAATTGAAACCCACCGCCCATTCGGCGGCGTCGTCCCCAACCTCGCCAAACGCGAACACCAAAAAAATCTTCCGCTCCTCTTCAAAAAACTCGTTGGCAAAAGAAGTCCGACATCCAAAACGAGGATGTCGGACTTCCCCGACATTGACCTCTTGGCAGTAACAACGGGTCCAGGCCTAGAGCCCTGTCTCTGGCAAGGCATAGAATTCGCAAAAAAAATACAAAAAGAACATTTCCCGAAGGCAAAAATTATTCCCACAAATCACTTACATGGTCACATGTATTCTTTTTTGCTCCCGCAAAAAAATTCTAGATTCTATTTTCTAGATTCTAGATTCTTTCCGACCATCCAACTTTTGGTAAGCGGCGGACATACGATATTGTTACTCATGGAATCCCTCACGAAATACAAAAAACTCGGTGAAACCCGCGACGACGCGGCGGGCGAGGCATTTGACAAAGTCGCCCGCATGCTCGGTCTCCCCTACCCGGGCGGACCAGAAATAGAAGGCCTCGCCAAAAAATATCGAAGTCCGACTTCGATAGAATTTCCGAGACCGATGATTCACGATAAAAATTATGACTTCAGTTTCAGCGGCCTAAAAACAGCGGTGCTATATTACCTCCAATCGCAGACTAACGCAGACTACACGCAAAAAAACGCAGACAAACTTCCGCGTAAGTCCGCGTCCAGTCCGCGCAAATCCGCGGCCGCCGTAGCGGCAGCATTTCAAGAAGCCGTCATTGACGTCCTCACGGCAAAAACCCTCCGCGCCGCGAAAGAATACAACGCAAAATCCGTCATATTGTCCGGCGGCGTCGCCGCAAACCAAGCTCTTCGTAAATCCTTTCAACTTTCAACTAAAAACTTACAACTAAACTTTTTATCAGCGGATAAAAAGTTCCAAGGCGACAACGCCGCGATGATTGCCGTCGCGGGTTATATCGCGTATCTAAAAAAGAGGAAATACCCCCTGAAAGCCGTTGGGACACTCGACGTGTAAACAGTTTGACTTTTTATAACAAACATATACTGTAAATACATACACGCCCCAGCCAGCCGCAAGGTCCGCTGGGGTTTTTCGTTTTTTGTTGTTAAAATAACAACAAAAGGCAACCCTCCTGTTTATTGACGGTGAAAATTTCAAAGGCAAAATACGATCCGTGTTCCGGGAAGCCAGCCGCGACAAGCCCGTTTGGCACAAATATGATTTTAATGGCCTTCTAAACAAGGTTCTCGTTGGCACAGAAATAAAAAGACGAGTATTTTATTTTGCGCGTGTTAAAGAAATAGATATATAACTTTATGAAGAAAAAACCGAACTAATAGCCCTCTTTTCCGTTTTAGTATTCAAAAATGCGGTTCGTCTTCCCGCTTCGTGAAACATAATTCCGAAACGAGAAAAAATACCCTCCCTTCCCAAGATATGCGGAGAGTCAAAGCGGTCTGCAATAATAAAAGGCGCGCGAAAAATTTGTCCAGCGAAACAAATGCGAAGCGAATGAACATACCCAAAAAAAACGGAATCGCCAACCCCCCGAACAATAATTTTCTTCCCGGCAGAAAAGGAAATACCGAGAAGGTCAGCATCGCCGCGAGGAATCAAGCTTGTGGTTGCTCCAGAATCAATAACAAAAACAGCGCGGACGCCTCGGTCGCCACGCCCCAAAATCTCTGCATCAAGCGCGGGAAACACATCAAGCCGCCCATCGTCTTGAAATCGTATCCCGTACGAAAAAACAGCGACGCTCATATCCCGTAAATAACCGTAAGCCCCTTTGGCACGCTCACCAAAAGAATCTCCCTCCACGTTACATGAGGAAATTTCTTTTTAACGCCTTTCACAAGAGCATGTGTATCGTCGCCCGCGCCAACAATCTTTCCGGCAACAATAGCAACTTGTTTTCCTCCATATTTTTTGATGTCAATAACAGGCAATTGCATTCTTTTCATATAAAAAATGTACCACAAAATAAACAAAAAGACCAGCCCCGCTTTGCTTTTTCTCCTCAATTGTTACAATAACCCCCATGAACTCCTCTCTTCACCGCCTCTCCCTTGAATTTGTGCGCGTAACCGAACTCGCGGCAATTGAAGCCGCGAAATGGATTGGCAGGGGAGATGGCAAAGCCGCGGACAAGGCCGCGGTGGATGCTATGCGAACCGCCCTAAACCAAATTGCCTTTTCCGGCGAAATCGTAATCGGCGAGGGCGCGAAGGACGAATCCCACGAACTCTACGTGGGAGAAAAAGTAGGAAACGGAAACGCGCCGGAAGTAGATATTGCCGTAGATCCTTTGGAATGTACCGATAGCGTGGCATACGGAAGAACAAACGCCATAACCGTAATTGCAACAGGCCCCAAAGGCACGCTTTACAAAGCCGCGGATTCCTATATGCAAAAACTCGCGGTGCCTCCATCCGCAAAAAACATAGTGGACTTGGACGCTCCGGTAAAAGATACGATTCAAAAAGTGGCAAAAGCGCTCGGCAAAGACATCTCCGAAATAACCGTGGCTATCCTTGATCGCGAACGCCACGAAAAACTGAAAAACGAGGTTCGTTCAGCGGGCGCCCGCCTCCAGCTCTTTACGGACGGCGATGTGGCAATGGCGCTCGCGACCTGCCTCCCCGAATCCCCGGTGGATATCTTAATGGGAACAGGAGGAAGCTCGGAAGCGGTGCTTGCCGCCTCCGCAATGAGAACTTTTGGAGGAGAACTCCTCGTTCGCTGGAAACCAAAAGATGAAAAACACATCGCGCGCCTGAACGCCGCGGGAATTACAAAATTTGATGATATACTAAAAGCGGAAGATCTCGCGAAAGGCGACGACCTCACCTTTACCGCGACCGGCGTACTTACCGGCCCGCTCGCGAAAGGAGTGGTCTTCGGAAAAAACCACATCACAACACACACCATAGTAATATCATCAAAATCAAATACAACGCGATTTATTAAAACCAAACATAAAACGTCGTAATTCTTTTTTCCTTAATCCTTAATCTTTAATCCTAAATCTTAACTTATGAACAAACTCTATATCCTCCCTTTTGACCACAGAGGGTCGTTTATCAAAATGTTCGGGTATGACGAAAAAAATCTCTCACCCGAAGACATAACGTCTCTCTCGGACTACAAGCACGTTATTTACGAGGGTTTTTTGAGGGCGCTTGAAATGGGCGTGCCAAAAGAGCCCGCCGCGATTCTTGTGGACGAGCAGTTCGGCAAAAAAATACACGAGGAGGCAAAAACGAAAGGTATTACAAGAATCCTCACCATTGAAAAGTCTGGCCAGGACGAATTTGATCTTGAATACGGAGATGCCTTCAAAGAACACATTGACGCGCTCTCTCCGCAATATGTAAAAGTACTCGTCCGCTACAACCCAATGTCCGACTCCGCGATGAACCAACGCCAGCGCGCGCGCCTGAAAACCGTAAGCGATTTTTGCAAAGAAGGGGGTTACAAATTTCTTTTTGAACTCCTTGCGATTCCAACGCCACAGGAACTGGAAACCGCGGGAGACGACAAAGAAAAATACGAACAAGGAACGCGATGGGAGGTCATGCGAAAAAGCATTAAAGAATTCTATGAAAGCGGCATTGAGCCGGAAATATGGAAAATAGAGGGGCTGGAAAGCATGGAGCAGATGAAAGCCGTGGTGAACGAAACAAGAAGCGGCGGAAGGAGTAAGGTGGGTGTGGTAGTATTGGGACGCGGAGAAAGCGACGAAAAAGTACGCGTGTGGCTAAGCACCGCCGCAAAAATTGAGGGGGTAATAGGGTTTGCCGTAGGCCGTACAGTCTTCAAAGAATCCTTAACACGAATGAAATCCGGCGCGCTTTCCCGCGAAGAAGCCGTTCTACAAATCGCAAAAAACTACAAATCCTACGCAGACCTCTTTGAGTCGGCGAAAAAATAATCAATAAAGACCTTTACATACAAGGAAAAAAGATGTAAAAAGATATTAGAAAGGAGGAGTCCAATGTGGGAAAAACTAAAGAAGCTTCTTTAGAAGCTTCTCCGGTTCAATAACCTCTTCAGTTCCGGAGAACGCCTCCGCGAAGCCGCGGAGGCGCAGGAACGAAGAGAGTGAGGCAACGCGCCCCACTCTCGCAAGGGACGGCCATGCCGTCCCTTTGTTTTTTACGCTACACTTCTTCCACGATCGTGGCAAACTTGCAACGCAAACAAAGAAAAAGCTCAAGCCACGCTCCTCTTCCGTTCAAAAATGAACTCCCTCGCCTCGCAGGGCAAATATTCCCCCGACCTCGAAAAAGAGAGGTCATACTAAATCCGCGCCACGCAAAAAGTAATAGGAAAAAATAAATTAACTCCTGATTACGCCAACCTCACGAAGACGATTCTTGACGCGCCGGAAACCTAAAAACCGCCTCCCGTTGATCTCCCCAACTCTCGTTCATTAACTCATTAAAAGAATTAAAATCTAAGCTAATAAGTCTCTTTGACTTCCACTCAGATTCGGGCAACGCCTTGATTTCTTGAAATTGTTCTCTTGCTTGAATGAGAAGCGGATCATATGTTTTGTGAAGTTCCTCACTCATTACTCTCCCTGGAATTCCTGACGTCTCCTTCCCCAAAAGCACCTTTTTGTTCAATGTTTTCTCATAATCTCTTTCAAAAAAATCAGTAATAAGGAGCGGAAACGCGTCTGTGAGAAGAGCGTCAATGCGTTTTATGTCCGGCTCATCTCTTTCAGCGGATATATGTATTTCAATCAGAATATCTAAAAGAGATTCTTTCAACGATTTTTTTGCAGGATCAAACTTATCAAACGAACGAATCAAATCTTTTACGATTCGTTCAAGCGCGAGAAGAGGATTTCTCTCATCGTTCACGTCGGGCCGAAATACATAATCTCTATACTCGGCATTCCGTTCCAAAAAAACACTCATAGTGGACGGCCAAGCAGTTCTGCGATCTATGACAATCGCATGAATAAGTTGCATCCACTGTTTGTTTTCCTCTTTATCTTGTTGGGTAGGCTTTTCTATTTCTATCTTCTTTATGCCTTCATGAATAATATCCATCTCTTCAGGACAAAGAGCTCTTTCCGCATTATGGTCTTGCTCTGAAAAAAGTTGTCTCAAAACTTGTCGCACATCGTCAACATTGTCCCCTTCTGCCAATTTTTTAAATTCAGATATGTTCTCCGCTCCCCTTTTTTTTGCTCTCTTTGTCTTGCTCGCTCTATCGTCGTATAGCTCGCGTCTGCGGGCAAGCCAAGTTCTTCAGCCTCCCTCTCCCTTGCCCCGGGAACTAAATTTCGAAGGTCTTCACGAGACTTCAACGCATCCTCATAAGAAGTATAGGAAGGAAGATGGAGGTTTCTAATTAAATTCCGCTTGAACGTCTCCTCTTCTTCAGTAAGAACCTCGTTATCACCATCGGGCGGAACTTCCAAGACCGGTTCTTTTGGAAGCTTCTCAAAAAATCCTTTCATTCTCATTTTTCCATGATACCATCCATACGCTACCTGACAATGTTTTGCGAAAAACCCAAATTCTTCGTATGATAGAAACATTGTAATTCTAGATTCTAGATACTAGATTCTAGTTTCTCGT
>MFKK01000036.1 GCA_001781035.1 Candidatus Jorgensenbacteria bacterium RIFCSPLOWO2_01_FULL_45_25b
AACACCGCAAACCACGTTCGTGTGGTAATCCATCATCGCCCTTACCGCCCGCTGTCCCTCCTTCCCAGTCATTCCTTGCACCAAAACGCTTGTATCCTTCGTAATTAACATAATGTATAACACGCAATAAATTTCTACAAATTTCGCGAGTTCTGCTATGACAGAACGAGCTAATTTCTATGAATTTCTCACAAGTTCTGCAAGAACCCGTGCCGTCTCCCCCATAGAAACCTCTTTTCCAAACAGCTTCATATTCAATCCATTCTGTTCCGCGCACTCCCTCATTAATCTCATTCCTTCCTTTTCATTCGGTCCCGCGCGGCGAACAATAATCGGATATTTCGGCTTTATTTCTTGAAGCACATCAACAATTCCATGAAATGTTTCGGCAATATCCGTAAAATTCGCGACCCCTCCAACAATCCAAAGCCCTCTAAGTCCTGGCTTTGACAACACAATCTTCGCGAGTTGTCGCACCTTCTCTCGCGGCGGATTTCCCGAATACTCCGTATAATTGGCGGGTTTCAAGCCCGCTTGAAGAAGCGCGTCCATATTAGCGATACTCGCGCCGCCTCCGGAAAATAACACCGCGACATCTCCCTCCATTTCAATATATTTTCCGGCAGTCCCGCGATAATACGCCTCTCCTTCGTCAATCTTCCGCACAAAAACCTCCCTCTCCGTAGGCAATCGTCCCATTACCGTTCGCGGTTCAAATTCTTTCCACTCCTCATGCCGAAAAAAACCGTCGTCATCAAGCGCGATCTTCGCGTCAAGAGCAATCCATTCGCCGTCCGCAGTTTTCACAAGCGGGTTAATTTCAACAATTCGCGCGTCCTCCTGCCGAAAACAACTCCAAAGCGCTTGCGCGAAAGGAATGTCATGCGGACACCTCTCGTCTCTCGGATTTAGAAAAAAACGCTGAATCTTCTCGCGAGACACGTCCTCAACATCAACTCCTCCCGCCTCGCTATACATAAGCGCGGGGAGCTTCTCTCGCGTATCGTATGTAATTGAAAGATAATGTTCCTCCGCAATCTCTATCTGCTCCTCCAAAAGAATAGCGGTCACGTGCTGTCCCAAAAGATCTTGGGAAAAAATATCCTTGCACGCTTTCTCTGTCTCCTCCGGAGAGGAACAAAATAGAATTCCCTGGTTCTTTCCCCTCTTCCCCGAAAGAATTTGCGCTTTCAAAACAACCTTCCAAATACCAAGCGCTGTGTACGCCCGAGTCACATCATCTCCTCGCCGAATCAAAACACTCCTTGGAATCCGAATTCCATATTTAGCGAATATGTTTTTTCCCTCAAACTCGTAAAGATTCATGAAAATAAAAACGTAAAGCGAAAAAGGCAAAGCAACAACCAAAAACTCAAAATTATTTTACGTTTTGCATTGTTATGTTGCATTTTTCATTAGACCTACTGCGTAAAGATTACGCCGTCAGTAAAACTCAAGAATTTCGAGTGAGGCGAAGTGAAAATTTTGAGGAATATAAGAGCGTATCTTCCGAAAAATTTTCACAAAGCCGTAGCCGAAATTATAGAGTTTTAACAGGAAAAATCTTTGCGCAGTGGGTCTATTTTACTTTTTGCGCTTTGTTCAAATCATCGCACAAAATCTTATTCACTAAAAACGTGGAATGGTGTCTCGGTTATAAAGCCCAGATTTGAGCGGTCCCGGCCCCGCATACCACGTCCCCTTCTCAAAAATCACTCCAGGACCAACCGAGACATTCAATCCTAAGTGACACCTGTCTCCAAACACTCCTCCAAATTTCACGCGTCCCGTGGAAACTCCTTGAACAACAATCTCCTTCTCGTCAAACCGTAAATTCGCCACCTTTGCTCCGGCGCCAAAATGAACCCCGTTCCCCAATATAGAATCTCCAACATAATTAAAATGGTCTACACGCACGTCGTCTAGGAGAATTGAACGAATAACCTCGGTGGAATGACCAATAACACAACCATCTCCCGCAATCACATTCCCGCGAATATATGCCCCCGCCCGCACATGACAATTCTTCCCCAAAATCACCGGACCAATAATAACCGCGCCGTGCTCAATAACGCTTCCCTCTCCAATCTCTACGTCGCCCTCAATATACACTTCTCCCTTTATAATCGCGGAATTTTTTGGTTGTGTTTCATCTTCCAAAAACTCCTCCAAACGATTCAAAGGCTCCCAAAGCGTATTCGTCGCGCGCCGAAAAAGAAATTGCATTCTCTCTGGAACCGAATCAAAATATTTCTCAAATAATTGTGTATTCATAAAAATCTAGTGCCTAGAGCCTAAGGCCTAAAGCCTAAAGCCTAATCCAACACCTCGCGAAGCGCCTCCGTAAGTTTAGCAACATCATATCCGCCATCTACGCTCTCATAATCTCTTCCAAAAACCAAACGCTCAGAAAGATTCTGCGGGTCGGTCTCAATAACTCCCCACTTCTTCTCATTATACTTCCCCATCCTTTCTTCTGTAACGCTTGCTGAATTATAAAGAATACTATTCGCCGAACGCGGAAGGTATCGTTCAACTTCCAAAACAAACTCGCTCAAAACTCTCGGCCCAGCCTCTCCTTCAATCTCATAACAGCGGGGAACACAAAAAATAATCTTAGCGCAAGAGTTCGCAATCGCCTCTTTCATGCCCTCCGGTAAAAGCGTGGCAATAACACTTGTATATAAACTCCCCGGAGAAAGAATAATATAATCCGCCTCCTCAATCGCCCTCCTTGCCTCATCATATAAAACTGCCCTGGGTTCAAGCCAAGCCTTCATGATTCTGTCGGAACGGTCTCCAGTCGGCCGGTCAATCTTGTCCTCTCCCAACAAAACAACACCACTCTGTAATCGAACAGCAAAATCCGCAAGCTCAAGCGTTGCGGGAAAAACTCTTCCCTTCGCCTCAACCGCCTGATGAAGCGCCGAAAGCGAGAACAAAAAATCTCCGCCATACTCCGCTCCCAATGTTAAAAACAAATTCCCGAGATTATGCCCATCCAACTTCCCCGCGTCCGAAAAACGATTGCTGTAAAATATCCGCTTCAATAAATCAAAGGGGTAAGGTGAAAGCGCCAAGACCGCGCGCAACATATCCCCCGGCGGCAACACACCAAGCTCTCTCCGCAATATTCCAGAAGACCCTCCCGCATCCGCGACCGAAACAACCGCCGAAAGCAAAACATCTTGTTCATTCCTAAGCGCCCGCAAAACAGCCACCGTCCCATTCCCCCCTCCAATAACTACAATGTTTTTCCTCTCTCTTCTCTGACCCATAAAAGTATTACTCATAAAACATACTAGAAAAATCCAATACAGTTTCCGAACGGATTTTGAGGTTGTGTCGGCATGGTCTCCCGCCTTGGCGGGAGCGACACAACCGAAACCTCGGAGCGAGTCGCTGGACGAGCGAGAATGAGTGAGGAAACTGTATTGGATTTTTTTTCAAACACAAACCTATTCAACAGTTACGCTCTTCGCTAAATTTCTCGGCCTATCAACGTCCCGTCCCAAGATAACCGCCATGTGATACGCGAAGAGCTGTAAAGGAATTGTATTTAAGAGAGGCTCAAGCATCTCCATCGTCTTTGGAATAAAAATAACATCGTCTCCCAACTTCTCGGCAAACGCGTCTCCCTCGTTCGCGACTAAAACAACCTTAGACCCGCGTGCCCGTACCTCCTCCACATTGCTCCGCACCTTATCGTACAACTGATTATCGGTCATAATTGCAAAAACAGGAAATTCCGAACTAAGAAGCGCGTTCGTTCCATGCTTCATTTCTCCCGCGGGAAGACCTTCCGCGTGAATATACGAAATCTCTTTAAGTTTCATCGCTCCCTCAAGCGCCACGCCGACATTAATTCCTCTTCCCAAATAAAGAAAATCCTTGTGAGCCTTATACTTCTCCGCGATTAAACGAATCTCATCGGACTTCTTCAAAATCTCCTCCATTTTTCGGGGAATTTCCAAAAGAGCTTTCACGGTTCTCTGCCCCGTCGCCAAACTCAAAGACCTTAATCTTCCAAACTGTAACGCGTACAACAACACAACCGCGACCATATTCGTGTATGCTTTGGTGGAAGCAACCGCGAGCTCCGGCCCCGCGTGAATATACGTCCCTCCGTCTACCTCCCGCGCGATTGTGGAACCCACAACATTAATGATACCGCGCGCCTTCGCTCCGCGCCGCTTCGCCTCGCGAACCGCCGCGAGCGTATCCGCCGTCTCTCCCGACTGTGAAATAGCGAAGACAAGCGTATGCTCATCAATCACAGGGTCGCGATACCGAAATTCGCTCGCGATTTCAACTTCCGTAGGAATTCCCGCGAGCCTTTCAAACATATACTTTCCCATAAGCCCGACATACGATGCCGTCCCGCACGCGACAAAAATTACTTTGGAAATTTTTCGCATCTCCTCCTCCGTCATGTTAAGCCCCCCCAAATGCGCCGTTCCTTCTTCCAGATACACGCGCCCGCGAATCGCATCCTCAAAAACAGTTGGCTGGTCAAAAATTTCCTTTAGCATGAAATGAGAAAATCCCTGCTTCTCTGCCTGCGCCTCATTCCACTCAATCTCTTCCACTTTTTTGTTTACCGCCTCATCCCTCAAATTTGAAACGCGAAGCTCGCCGTCTTTAATTTCCGCGACCTCACCATCATCCAAATACATCACTCGCTTCGTATAGGGCAAGATGGGAGTAGCGTCGCTCGCGATAAAATAATCGCCGTTATCCAAACCGATTGCGAGCGGACTTCCCATACGGGCAACAACAAGCTCCTTAGGGTGATCCGCGTGAATAATCACAAGCCCATACGTCCCCCGAACATGCCGAAGAGCCCGCAACACCGCGTCTTTCAAGTCCTCTTTGTAAAAACTCTCAATAAGATGAACGAGAATCTCCGAATCCGTTTCGGAAGAAAACACATGCGAGGAACCAAGCTCCCTTTTTATCTCCCGATAATTCTCAATAATGCCATTATGAACCAAGGCGAACTTCCCGGTACAATCCGCGTGAGGATGCGCGTTCTCCTCCGTCACTTTCCCGTGGGTTGCCCATCTTGTATGCGCGATACCAAGTGTTCCCAAAAACTTTTCTTCTCCAATTTTTTCCGCGAGCGCGTCAATCTTCCCGACAGAGCGCGCGCGCCGTATCTTCCCGTCCGAAAAAAGCGCGACTCCCGCGCTGTCATATCCCCTATACTCAAGTCGGCGCAATCCCTGAATTAAAATAGGAAGCGCCTCCTTCTCACCAATGTAACCTACAATACCGCACATAAATATTTTGAATTATTTTAGGGGGGATCGGCACATACCCGACCCCCGCCGTCCTGCCTTTCAGGCAGATTTTGCCCCCTCATCCTCGTTGGGACAAGATGACGAGGCTTCTTCGTCGTCTTTCCCGACTACAAACGTCTGTCCGCAGTCAGGACATTCGTACACACGGTACCCATCAGGCGTACCGTAAACGAAAAGGAGCCCTCGTCCGCACTCCAAACAAACCAACATTCCCATCACGTATTCCTTTCTATGGAACCGAAACACACAACCCCGAAACCCAAAACACAAATCTTCCAAAGAACCAAGAAGAAAAGATTGCGCGCGTCCTCTCTTCTTGACTCTCTGCTTATTCGCGACTCAAACCAATTTTCTCGTCCACCCAAGCGCGTCCAAAAGATTTTTCGCGACATAGTCGGCTTTTCGGGAAAGAGCCTCTCCCTTCTTTCGTGAAATCTGTATAACGGAAATTTGCGGAACGCACCGCTTCACCTCGTCCGTCACGCTTGCCTTATCATCTATAAAAACCGCCTTTCTTCCGCCGGCTTTCGGCAAAGAATCTTTAAATAATTTCAAAATCGTCTCCCCCTTATAATCGGAATTAAGAATATGGATTCCGGCAAAAAATTTCTTTAAGTCACTTGATTGAATTTTCACGCTCTGAAACTCCTTTGACCCGGTAGTCACAAGATGCAATTCAAACCCGTCGCGCCTCATCTCTTTCAAATACTCCTGCGCCTCACGAAAAACAAATCTCTTGCTCTTTGTCTTAAAGTTGCGAATTGCCCGAAGAAGTAACTGGTCCTTCAGCTTCGGAAACCGCTTCCGCAACATCTCTACATGATACGTCGGCTCATCGCGTCCAATCTCTTCTTTCATATCTTGATACGTCTGCACGGCTTCCCGCGCAGAGACCCCAAACTTTTGAAAAAGCTGAAAATACTCCTTCTTTGCCCGTTCTATATCAAATAATACTCCGTCAAAATCTATAAATGCTCTCATATATGTACGAGTATACACCGCGCAACAAAGTTGTCAAGAAAAGTTATGACAAGAAAAAGTGAGTAAAAACAATGAAAAAAGACAACCTGTGGATAACTTGAAGAAAAAACATTGACAAAAAGACCAATAGGAGGAAAAATGATTACATGGATAAAACAAGTGTCCTTTCCCAACTCGGCTTCTCCGAAAAAGAAATAAGCGTCTATCTTGCTCTTCTCTCTCTTGGCCCCTCCCCCATTCGCAAAATTGGAGAACGCGCGAACGTAAATCGCGGTACAACCCATGATGCTCTAAAAAACCTTCAAAAAGAGGGGCTGGTTTCCTATTACCACAAAGAAAAACATCAGTACTTCGTGGCGGAAGACCCCGTCTCCCTTCAAAGCCTTGTCAAACGAAAAAAATTGGAACTGGAAGAAACAAGGGAAGGCATAGAAACAATCATTCCGGAATTGAAATCTCTTTTTAGCGGCAATGAGTCAAAGCCGGTCGTTAAATACTATGAAGATGATATCGGCATAAGAACCATTCTTGAAGATGTTCTAAATCAAACTGAACACACGAAAGAAAAAGAATACCGCGTCTATTCCTCGGCAAACATTCGTCCATACCTCTACAAGAAATACCAAAAATTCACGGAAGACAGAATCAAACGAAACATCTTCGTGCGGGCGATCGCTATCGGCGACG
>MFKK01000037.1 GCA_001781035.1 Candidatus Jorgensenbacteria bacterium RIFCSPLOWO2_01_FULL_45_25b
GGGCGGGACCCGAAGCATTCGGCGATCGCGGTTACGGAGGGGCTCTTGGAGATTTTAGACCGGAGCGAGCTTGAGGGCGTGCTCGCGCATGAGCTTTCGCACATCGGGAACCGCGATATGCTTGTTTCTACCGCGGCCGTGGTTCTTGTTGGGTTTATTTCCATCCTCTCGGATTTTTTTATGCGTTCCATGTGGTTTCGGGGACGAGGCAGAGAAAGAGATGGCGGGGCAGGGAATATTATGCTTCTTATCGCGATTGCCTTTTCCATTCTTGCTCCGATTTCCGCGATGCTTATTCAGCTTGCGATTTCAAGAAAGCGCGAGTTTTTGGCGGATGCCTCCGGCGCGCTTCTTACGCGTTATCCCGAGGGGCTCGCCTTGGCGCTTCTTAAAATTTCCAAAAGCTCTCTTCCAATGCGATTTTCGGGAAATACCACGGCGCATCTTTGGATTGATGACCCGTTTGACGACCCAAGAGGGGAGAAGTACGCGAGGAAGCCGTGGTTTCATAAAATGTTTATGACTCATCCGCCGGTTCATGAGCGGGTCTCGGCGCTTCGCGGACTTGAGATAGAATAATTCTTAATTATCAATAACTGAATTTGCTTGTTGCAAAGCGTTTTTTCAGGTGATACACTTTTAACTATTATGAATCATAGGTTTGGGAAGGTAGTTGTTATCGCCTTAGGCGGTTCGGTTATTTTTCCCAATAACATTGATTCCGATTTCTTACGACGCTTTCGCCTGTTTATTAGAGACCAGGTTTCTCGGTATCAGAGAAAGTTTTTGATTGTCGCGGGAGGCGGGAAAATTTGTCGCGCGTATCAGCAGGCTGCCTCCGAGGTGATACAGCTTCCTTCGGAAGATCAGGATTGGCTTGGTATCCATACGACGCGATGCAACGCCCAGCTTTTGCGTTCCGTGTTTCGGGATATCGCGAATCCGGTTGTGATTGACGAGCGATACAAGGTTCGCACGCTTCGGTATCCGGTTACAATCGCTTCGGGATGGAGGCCGGGAAATTCAACCGATTATATCGCCTTCGCGCTCGCGGAGGATTTTGGCGTTGATGAGGTTGTGGTCGCGGGGAAGCCGAAGTATGTGTATACGAAAGACCCACGGAAGTATAAGAGCGCGAAGCCCCTTACGTTGATTTCGTGGAAAGAGTATCGGAAGCTGATTCCCCGCAAGTGGGTGCCTGGAGCTCACGCGCCCGTTGATTCCGTTGCCGCGCGTTTGGGGCAGGAGGAGGGAATTTCCGCTTTTGTGATTGGCGGAACGGATTTGAAAAATTTTCAGGACATGTTGAATGGCAAGGAGTTTCGGGGAACGATGATAGGGTAGTTTACAATTATCAATTTATAATGGATTTAACAAGCTTACCACAGGATGGATTCGGCAATCTCACCACAGGTTTTCATTGAATTTTCAATGATTCAATTTTCAAACTTTTGAAATTTTGTTTTTATTGTTCCACTGCGCCCCCACGCCTATGTATAGGTAAGGGGGCATATTAGTATAGTGATAGATGGTGATATGTTTTGTTTTAATGGTCGCGCTGCACTTTTACCACGATCGTGGTATAATTGCAACGTGAGTTCTGTTGATGATGTTTTAACAATTCTTTTTAGTTATTCTGCTGGTTACAAACGATTGAGACAACTGGCGCGTGGCGGGTCTACTTTTCCTCAAATCGGACGTTTTTCTTCTTTGGATGAAAAAAAATCCGATTCTTCTCTTCGTTCCACGCTTTGCCGTTTGCGAAAAAATGGGCTTGCAAAAAAACAGGGGGGTGTTTGGTTTATCACTCCCAAAGGAGCAGATGTGCATAAGAAGCGTCAGGTAGTACGGAAGCGCGCGGAGTTTATGAAATTAAACCGAAAAAAGAAGAAGACGATGATTGTCGCGTTTGATGTTCCAGAACACAAGAGAGGTCTTCGCGACTGGTTGCGCGAAGAACTTTTATTTTTAGGATTTGAGCCGATTCAGAAAAGTGTTTGGTTTGGTCCAGGTCCTTTGTTGGAGAAGTTTGTGCGCGAACTTGATGCGAGAGAGTTGCTTCCTTGTATAAAATTTTTTAGGGCGATGGAGGATGAACTTGTTTAGTTAGAAGAATTTTTTGGAAGTTTGTGGTCTGGGTGATTTGCGCTGCATTTCTTCCACGATCGTGGAAGAAATGCAGCGTTTTTTGTTTTTTTAATAACATCGTGAACTCTCCGCCTTTACAAGTGGAGAGGTTCATTTGTCCGATAGTTTCTTTTTTTGATTTTAGGAGTGAATTTGGGTAGAGTGTATGTATATTTCGTTGGTTGCCTTTACCCCCCTTGGGTTATGGCGTACCAAGGGTAGTCTTCGCCGAGGCTACGGTTATCAATGTCCGTCGTTGCTTTATGTAGGCTTTGGCGAGACAGGAAGGGTGCCGGAGCGGTCTAACGGAACGGCTTGGAAAGCCGTGGCTCGAAAGGGCCTCGTGGGTTCGAATCCCACCCCTTCCGCAGATTGGACACAAGTCGCTCATCAAGAGCGGCTTTGTTCTTATTTGATGCGCTAAAAACGAATTGAGGATAGGTTCTAATCTGGGCAATTTCGCTTTCAACCTTCGGCAGCTTTTCAAAGATGGTTTTGAACACGGGACGCAGTGTTATAGCGACTTTCTGGTCTTGTATGACGAGGTGCGAACCTAAACAGGCAAAGATGGCTCGCTTGGTCTCCATATCGCCGCGGGCGAACCACGTGCGAGCGTATCGCGCGAAGTTGAACGTGCGCTCGCTCAATTCGAGCCATTCCTCGATTTCCCTGTTCTGCGTGCTGATGCTGCCCTCCAGCGCCGCTTTCTGCTTCAACAGGCGCGTGCGGAGGTCTTGATACTGCTGGTCGGAGATGAGTTGCCCTTCCATATTCTCTGGCGAAGAATACTTGAGCAGAAGATTATCGAGCTGCTGCGTAATGCGGAGATGCTCGCGCTCGCTGTTTTTCAAAACGGCTTCGTGCGTTTGCGCCTGTGTCTGACGGATTTCGTGCAAGTATCGGATAGCCCATTCCTTGAACTTCTCGGAGATGGTAAGTTTGTTGATTTCAGCATCAATCTGTGCGCTCAACTCCTTTAACTCAACCGCCTTCTCCTGGCAGTTCTCATCTTTCTGCTTCGTGCAGCGATAGTAAATGTAGTGGTGGATGTTGCCGTTCTTCTGGTGCTTCACCTTCTCCTCGGCGGTAATCATCGCGCCGCAGTTGCCGCACTTCATAATCCCCGTGAAAGCAAAGCGGTGTTTTTGCGGTCGCGGTCTGCCGTTGCGTCCGAGCAGCTTTTGCACGATGTCATATTCTTTCTCCGTAATCATTGGCTCGTGCTTTCCCTGGTACCAGTTGCCGCTGCCCGCGGGGTATTCAAACATCCCGTAATAGAACGGGTTGGTAAAGATTCGATATATTGAACTGCGGCACAAAGATTTGCCGATGAAGCGTTTTGTTTTTCGGGTTTTGAACTTCCATTCCTCCCTTGCGATTCTGACAATTTTAGGCGGCGTGTAGTTGCCTGTAAGCATCAAGTCCCACATACGGCGCACCGAACCGAAACGCTCCTCATCTTTTACGATATAGTTTCTGCCCTTCTCCTCGTCTTGTTTTGTATTCAAATACCCAAGCGGCGCGCGTGAAGGATACCAGCCCATCTTGAGCTTGGTTTTCAACCCGCGCTTCACGTTCTT
Organism: Candidatus Jorgensenbacteria bacterium RIFCSPLOWO2_01_FULL_45_25b; assembly: GCA_001781035.1. GTDB lineage: Bacteria > Patescibacteriota > Minisyncoccia > UBA6257 > GWB1-50-10 > 01-FULL-45-25b. The sequence goes on from MFKK01000037.1 coordinate 3,708, forward strand.
GCTCAAATCAAGCACGTACTGGTTCGCCACGCCGAACTCAACAGATGTAATGAGTACGTTGTCGTCTGGGTAGTAATCTTTGTCGCTCGTCTTGATGTGCCTCAACACTTCCTTTTGAAGCAGCCACTTTATCGTTCCTTCGTCCACGGGATTGCGGGCAAGGCGGTCGAGCTTCCAACAAAGAATACCCTGCGCTTCTCCCTTCTGGATGCGGGCAATCATATCATTAAAAATCTCCCTGCCTGGAGCTTTTGCGGATTTTGATTCTATGAATGGTTGCTTAATTACTTTCAAACCAGAACGCTCCGCAATTTCCTTGAGTGTCTCAAGTTGCGACTCAATACTCAAAACTTGCCTGTCGTCATCCTCGGTGGACTTGCGGCAATAGACAAAGTATTTGATTTTTGGATTATCGTTTATCATTGTTTTTATGATTACCAGGATTCTTTCTGCGAAAGATTACGTGTATCTCGTTCTCGTCTCCTGGCTTTGTCTGTTTATCCTGCGACGGTTCTGGTTGAGAGGGCGCTTTCGGTTTGAATACCACCTGGAGGCTGCCGTCCTTCGGTCTCTCGAAATATCCCTCCTCCTGCTTCGCCTCTTCTAACAGCTTCTCCAGCTCCTGCTCCTCTTGTTGATTTTGAGATAAGGTTAACTCCTCTTCTTCGAGCGCTTCCTTTTTATTGTTTAGTATTTTTTCTTTTTCCTCTGGCGTAAAGATGCTGCTGCTGCCATAGAAAGGGTCATTGCTTCGCGGGTCTGTCTCCAGTTCCCGTTTTCTCTTTGCGTATTTTTTCCATTCTTCGCTATCTTCCTTTGGCGAGCGTAACGCCGCAATCTCTTCTTCCTGCTCGCCTAATCTGTGGAATAAAATTGCAAATGCCAACCCTCCGAAAAACAATATCCCCCCAAGCGACTCGGACAATTCAAAACTCATCAAGCCAAGCACTATTGGTGAAATACAAATTGCGGCGGAGATTTTTGAAAGCGTTTTGTAGGTCATAATCATAGTTGCTCGCGGCAATCCCCACAAATCAAAAAGGGACAGCCAGAGCCTGCGACCCACAAGATTGAATGCACGAAGGCACCAATTGTGGAGGATAGCTGCCCCTTTCAGCCCGCAATTGGAGCCGTAAAAGGCAATTACCCACGTGCTGATATTCAAACTTGTAGGTCGCAAGTTCATTATACCAACCCTGTCAAAAGCTGCAAGGGGGTAATCCATACCTGTGAATTGCAGCAATAATGTGAGAGTGTTCATAGTTACCACGTCATTGGTTTCTTCTCTTTGATTCTCCCTTCCCGCGCCCATTGTTTTAGCAGTCCTCGTAACGCACTGAATGATGGGCTTGCGTCTCCATTGCGTTGTAGTTCCGAATAAGCTGCGAGCGCATCTGATTCCTCGTAATAGCCTCGCAACATAATCAGCGTGCCTTTTGAGATTTCCCCCTTAATAGGTTCCGTATTCTTTGCCGTTTTTATATTTTCCGCCCTGATTTCTTTATCTGATTCCATTAGATGATTTCGTGTCTCATCCGTGCCACTGTTATAAGGTGGATTTTGAGACTGTTGACCCTGTTTTAGTGATACTGTTTTCGGCTTCCTTATCCCCTGTATAACAGTCTCAAAAGGAAGACTGTTAAGACTTGTCCAATGAGATGTCTCAAGCAGGGCATAGACGTTCGGCACGCGCCCCTTTGAGCGGCGGATGATTGCAATAATGCTGTACGCTTCCAGTATCCTGAATGCTCTAAATACAGTGCTCCTATTCGTTATTCCGCCCAGCTTCATAACCGTTGCCGCGGCAGGAAAGCATATCTGCTTTTCGTGGTGCGCGTACTTTGCGAGAATGCAATACACTGTGGTTGTGCTGTCTGGGAATGCTGCGGCGTACCCTTTCTCAAAGTATTCGTTATCCAAGTAAAGGCGCGTCTGTTTGACAGGCGGTCTTACGGGCAAGCCATCGAACGAATCCAGCTTTGGCTGCCATTTCTTTTTATTCAGAATGTTGCCTATGTTTTCCATTGTCATCGTCATTAAGCCACGATTTCTTAATCGGCTTATAGATTGCATCAAAGAGCGTCAAAAGCTGTGTTGCTTCTTCCATTGCCTGCTCATCGGAGATTTCGGTACCCTTCTCCTCTTTCCAAATTGCTTTGAACTCTTGTAATGCTTTATCGGAAGTCATCGCTCGTATATCCGCGCCTTTAATGTTTTGAGTTGGTTGAAGAACGCTTGCGGCTCAACCCGTAAATCTCCTCGCCAGTACGCATTCACTCCTTCTTGCAGTCCAGCGGAGTTTTGAAAGATGAAGACCGACCGTGTGGGGCTTACTCGCTCCATTTCTTCAACGACAAAGCCAGAAACGCAAAGAGCCGCAGTCAACGAAAGGTCTGCGGTTCGAAAATCTTTGTTGTTCTGGTTCATCGTCATAGTTTGGGTAGCCAAAATAAAAACAAGCTACGTTTTCAGCGTAGCTGTTACAAAAAGAGCTGTCGTTTCTATCCTGTTAGTTCAGTGTCTTTCTTGCTCCTGCATTCCGTTTCTTGTCCTTGCTTTCTGTTTTTGGCAAGGCATTGAGTTGCTGACGCAGTTTTACTTCATCCACTTGAAGCTCTTTCAAATCGGCATCAGTAAGACTATTTCTGAACTCGACCGCTTTAATTGATGCGTTTGGGAAGAATGCTCTTTTGAGTTCTCCCTTAAAGCCCAAGTCGGCGATAATCTGCGCAAACTTTTTGGCTATATCCAATTTCGCAGCCCGCAATGCCTCCCTGGTTATTGTTGTATTCGGGTGTTCAATTGCAAACAAGATGAAGTCGTGATTTTCAGAAGCAAAGTTTGGCTTGCCGACAATGTACTTATCATTCACGATAACCTCTCGCGTTTTGGTAAGACACACAAGGTATTTCGGCTTCGCAGACTCCAAAAACCTTTCCAGCCTTTGCCTATCAATCGAGTAAGTCCAAACTGCCCGCGGGTGCGTCCGTGTAGCGTAAAGCAATCGTGAACGCGTAGATTGCGGCTTTTCCTCTTCGTACTGGAGTTTCTTGCGCTGAATCACTCCGCTTTTGCCCAACTCTGTAACAGCCCAAAGCAAGCCCTGTTCTGATAGGTCTGGTTTGAGTAAAGAGTCCCAATAGAACTCCACATCACCGTCCGCCGCATTCTTGTATTGGAGCGCATTTGTAATAAGTTGAATAACCGCTCGAAGTTCTTTTGTCATATCATTGTCATTTGAGTCGGCCACTGCCCTGTCAAAAGTTGCCCGATTCTTAATTGAAGTGTAGAATAAAGTTATTAGTGAGTCAAAACTTTTATGATAAAGACTTACACACTGCAAGACCTGGAAAAGATACTCGGCGTCAAGGAGCGGACGCTCTTTCGGTATATTCAAAAGGGCTGGCTCAAAGGGTCAAAGCGCGGCAAATGGCGCTTTACCGACCAGGACATAAGGGACTTCCTCAAACACGGAAGAGATGACAGTCTAAAAGCGAAGTGAGTAGCCTCAAACAAAAGAACTATGCCAAAACTTCACGGAGTATTTATCGGAATAGACCGCTATGCTTCACCAGCGATAAACTGGCTTTCTTGTGCGAGAAGAGACGCGACTGCGCTCCACGCTCTTTTCGCTGACAACCTGCCAGGCGATTTGAAGCTACTGACTGATAAAGACGCCACTCGTTCAACTCTTGAGAAAGAACTAAAAAGTCTTTCGCAATGCGCTCCCGATGACATCGTGGTTTTTGCTTTTTCTGGACACGGCACAGAGACTCACGAGCTGGTAACGTATGATACTGATAGGGCAAAGCTCTCGGCAACAACTATTTCCCTGAACCAATTAGGAGAACATTTTTCCAAGATACCTGCGCGTCGGCTTATCTGTATTCTTGACTGCTGTTTCTCTGGCGGGATGGGAGCGAAAGCATTGCAGGTGGACGTTGTGCCCCGTGATATACCTTCGGGCGAAGAGTTGTTGAAACAATTATCTGGAGACGGAAGAGTAATCTTGACTGCATCGCTTGCGACAGAAAAGGCGTGGGAACACCAGAAACTCGGACACGGATTACTTACCCACTACCTGTTAGAAGCATTGCAGGGGGCGGAAGAAGTACGCAAGAGCGGCAAGGTTGGTCTCTACAAGCTACTTGATTATGTAACAACCAAAGTAATAGATTCAGCTAAAATCTTCGGAGAAGAACAACACCCAGTATTACTTGGACAAATCAAGGAAGAAATAACGCTTCCGATTTTCAAACCAGGAAAACTTTATAAGGAAGCATTCCCCGAAAGAGATACAAGAAAAGTTACCCCCGACGTTCAATCGCTGTCTGCGTTTGGCTTCCCCGACGACCTTCTCAAAGCCTGGGCAGGCTCCTCAATAACCACACTGAATCAATTACAGGTGGACGCCATCAATGAGTTTAAGGTGCTCGATGGAGAGCACCTTGTTGTCTCTGCGCCCACCTCCGCTGGTAAAACTCTCATCGGTGAATTGGCTGCTTTGCAGGGCGTCATAGAAAGAAAACGTGCGCTCTTTTTATTGCCACTAAAGGCACTGGTAAATGATAAGTTGAGACATTTTGAGGAAACATATGGAGCGTTTGGATTACGGACTATACGAGCAACTGGAGAGAGCACCAGCGATGACATTTTGCCCTTGATGCGCGGGCAATACGATATTTGTTTGATGACATATGAAAAGTTTTCAGCAATGATACTCGGCAGTCCCCACATACTCGACCAGGTAAGCACGATAGTGGTTGACGAGGTACAGATGATTGCCGACAAGTCTCGTGGCGTCAATTTGGAGTTCATTCTCACTCTTCTACGAATGCGACGGAAGCAAGGCATTGAGCCACAAGTAATCGCGTTATCTGCTGTGATTGGGGATACGAATGGTTTTGAGAGGTGGTTGGGCGCGAGATTGCTACGACGCACCGAGCGCCCCGTACCATTAGACGAAGGTATTGTCAGATTGGATGGTACTTTCCGCTATATCGAATCTGATACGGGTAAAGAAAAGACCGTGCAGTCAGCACAAACACAATTCAGGAAAGGTAGCGGACAAGATGTCATCATTCCGCTTGTAGGAAAATTGGTCAAAGACGGCAAAAGCGTCATCGTGTTCAGGGAAACCAAGTCAGAAGCACAAGCGTGCGCACTTTACTTGGCTCGAAATCTGGGCTTACCGCCTGCTCAAGTCGCAGTGGATAATCTTCCGAACACAGACCCGTCTATTTCTTCACAAAAGCTACGAGAAACATTGAATGGTGGCGTAGCATTTCACATTTCTGACTTGGATGCAGAAGAGAGAAGACTGATAGAAGAGCAGTTTCGCGCCTCATCCTCCGCACTAAAAGTTATTGCTGCAACGACAACGCTGGCGATGGGAGTGAACACACCCACAGAGGCAGTTATTATCGCGGGATTATCCCATCCTGGAGACGTGCCATATTCTGTTGCGGAATATAAGAACATTGCGGGAAGAGCTGGGCGACTCGGTTATACAACACGTGGTTCCTCATTCCTTGTCGCTCTCACTCCGAGTGAGGAACATACGCTTTGGACGAACTACATACAAGCGAATCCAGAAGATTTACATTCAAAGTTCTTTGCTGACAATACCGACCCTCGTTCGCTGGTAATAAGAGTGCTGGTAGCCGTTCGTTCAAGGCGAGGGCTTACCGCTGATGAGATTGTGGAGTTTTTGGAAGAGAGCTTCGGTTCTTTCCAGGAAAAGATAAAGAATCCTGCTTGGGCCTGGGATAAAAACCAAATCACGGCAGCAATTGAAGAACTGCGTACTCATCGGCTCATCGAACAAGATAAAGATGGTTTCTACCATCCAACTCCACTTGGAAGACTGGCTGGTGAATCTGGTTTGGAAGTAGAATCAGTATTGCGAGTCGTCAGTGCACTACAAGGAATCCAGCAGGCTGATATTAGCGACCCAGCACTTATCGCTCTGACCCAAGTTACTGTTGAACTTGACCAGGTTTTATTCCCGCTCAACAAAAGAAGTACACAGAAGGAGCCTCAAACTTGGATGACAGAAGTTAGGAATCAAAGAATACCTGGGAACATCATCAACGCATTCCATCGTTCTATCCAAGACCAAACTGATGCGACACGACGGGCTAAAAAGGCAGTGGCCTGTCTCTTGTGGATTACAGATAAACCACTGGTAGAAATCGAAAATGTGTTGATGCAGTTTGACCGTGCAGACACTGCTGCTGGCGCCATAAGAAGCGTGAGTGCCAGAGTTTGTGATGTTTTATCCACAGTTGCCAGAATCGCTGAACTACTCAATCCAGGATTTGATTTGGCTGCTCGTGTCGAGCGATTGTTGGTGCGACTTGAAATCGGCATCCCAGCAGGGGTAGTAGAACTGGGCAGTATCTTCGGTAGGGTTTTCAATCGCGGTGATTATCTCTGTTTAATGAAAAACGGAATCACAACTAAAGAGGCATTTGAAGCCGCAAAAGAGGATGCACTTTTGCAGTGTTTAGAAAACAATCGGGAAAAGCTCGCGGCAGCAAAAGTGAGGCTTGAAGAATACGAGCGAGAGGAAAAGCCGATACCTGGCTCCCCAATTCTTCCAGAATACGAAGGATAAAAAGGTTCCCAGGCAAAAAGCATCAACTTGAAGGCCACGAAGAGTTCAAACCATAACATTTTATGGATGTAACTTATATAAAACATAGACTTGATTTATATGTCGGCTCCATTCAATACGGTGTAGGTAATTGCAAAAACGCATACGCATACCTCAAACAAAAGAATGATGAGCTGAATGAAGCGTGGCGCAATGGTACGACGCACAGTCTCAACGAATTGGGGCATCTCGATAAGGTTTTCAAAGATTACCTGATTTTGAAAATTGCGGGTCTCTTTGACAAACGTGGCGATACGCTATCGCTTTTTAGTTTGCAGAAGTTTCTCCAAAACAATCTGCCCGATAGTGAGGGCTTATTTGCACCTGGCTTTGTGGAGATTCAAAATAAGTACCAGGACACAATCAAGAAAGTCGTGAAAGTACGACATAAAGCTGTTGCACACACGAGCGATGATTTCCCCGACAACATTCTTTACACGCAGGACTTATTGGCAATGCCGATAATGGAGTTTCTGAAAGACGTTGAAAACCTTGCTGCGCAGGTTGGCACAATCACATTTCCAGTGAGGTAGAGGATTTTGCCCCAAAATCTCTCCATCTGGAGACGGCTACCCCAGCGCCCGCGCAAAGTTGAAAATCAAAACACCCCCCATCTATTTTGGGTTTTTAAGAAAAACGGGCACAAGAAAGACGGGGGTACACCCCGTCGGGACAGTCGCAGCGGTGATACTGTTTGAAATCGGCGATGCTGTTATACAGAAGCATACAGGGTTAAATACTGATAAGTACCATATTGAAAAACAGGGGGCTGCCAAAACAAGCCAATGTTATGTCAAAAGTTGCAAGGATGCTATTGATTGGTAGGTACGTAATGAAGCTGTACGGAATAGACCAGGAAATACTATACTACCCGTGCTGACTCCAACGAGAGTTTTGGGATGAAAAACCAGTTAGACGGGTTCTGCCAATAGGTACGAACATCGTCCACTACCCCCCGCCAATGCATATTATATTTCCTAAAAAATTACAGAAGGGTGATGAGGCGCGCGTTATCGCGCCCTCACGTTCGCTCGGTATTGTTTCCGAGGAGGTACGAAGTGTCGCGAACCGGAGATTTGCCGAACTTGGTTTGAAGATAAGTTTTGGCAGGCACGCGGAAGAAAAGGATGATTTTTTTTCTTCCAGCATTCAGTCGCGGGTGGAGGATTTGCACGAGGCCTTCCTTGACGCGAATGTCGTGGCAATTTTTACGGCCATCGGCGGTTTTAATTGCAATCAGTTGTTTCAATATTTTGATTGGAATCTGATACAAAATAATCCGAAGATATTGTGCGGTTACTCTGACATCACGGCTTTGAGTAACGCGATGTTCACAAAAACCGGACTTGTTTCATATTCGGGTCCGCATTATTCCACTTTTGGTCAGGAGCTCTATTTTGACTATACGTTGGACTACGCGAAGCGATGTTTGTTTTCTAATAATAGATTTCAAATTCATCCAAGCATGGAATGGAGCGATGATTTGTGGTATAAAAATCAAAAGACGCGCGACCTTATTCCAAACCGTGGATTCCTTGTGATAAATGAGGGGAGAGCTTCGGGCAGAATTCTTGGGGGCAACCTTGGTACGTTTAACTTATTGCAGGGCACGGAATATTTTCCTAATCTTAGGGATTCTATTTTGTTTCTTGAAGATGACCTTGAGTCATTGCCTCACACTTTTGACCGTGATTTACAGTCGCTTATTCATGTACCCGGATTTGCCGGAGTCCGAGGGATTGTGATTGGTAGATTTCAGAAGGCGAGCAATATGCCTGATGAGTTATTGATTAAAATTATCAAAACAAAAAAAGAATTGGATAGGTTACCGATTCTTGCGAACGTTGATTTCGGACACACCGACCCTAAATTCACCTTTCCCATAGGCGGGGAAGCGAATATGGAAATTCTGAACGGGAAAGCGAAACTGGAAATAGTAAAACATTGAAGTTTTTGTTTTTTTGAGTTTGTTGCTGGAGTTGGTAAACTAGAAATGTGATGATAGCAAAAAAAAGATTGAAGGTTGGTGTTATCAGGTTTCCGGGTTCAAATTGTGATTTTGACACGCTTCATTTTTTTAAAAAGTTCGGACATAAGGCGGAATTTATTTGGTATAAGGACGTAAGCATTCCGCGTTATGATTTACTTGTTCTTCCCGGCGGGTTCGCGTTTGGGGATCGTGTATACGCCAAAGCAACGGGGCATTATGATATAGATCCGGGTGTTCTCGCGATTTCTTCGCCGGTACTTAAGGCCATTAAACGGGTGGTTCGTTTGGGCGTGCCGATTTTGGGTATTTGCAACGGTTTTCAGATTCTCGTAAAAGCAGGGCTCTTGCCCGGTAAGCTGGTTCAAAACGATTCAAAAAAGTTTTTTTGCGACTATGTTCGCTGTGCAGTTCAGGGCGCGTCTTTTTTTGGCGACCCTTCCATGCTTGGGAAAACATTTATTATTCCGGTCGCGCACGGGTATGGCAGATATATAGCGTCAGCACGTTTGTTGAATAGATTGCAGAAAAACAAGCAGATTTTTTTAAGATATTCAACATTTAATCCGAACGGGTCCGCGCTGAATATCGCGGGAGTTTGCAACGAGCAAAAAACTATTTTTGGCATGATGCCCCATCCGGAGCGGTCGCTTGATGGGAAGTATTTTATGCGCGCAATAGAAACATATGTCGCGGGAAACTGATATACCAAAGATTCTTGCCGAGGCGATGGCGAGCGAGCATACAAGCTACAAGAGCACGAAGAAGTTTTTGTCGCGTCTCCATACCAAGGGCAAGTATGTGATACAAGGGCCCGGCGAGAACGCGGGAATTGTTGATTTGGGAGGAGGATGGGCGCTCGCGATGCGCGTGGAGAGCCATAACCATCCGTCGTTTATAAAGCCATATCACGGGGCCGCGACAGGAGTCGGCGGAATCTTGCGGGATATTTTTACCATGGGCGCGCGCCCGATCGCGCTTTTGGATATTCTTCGTTTTGGAACTGATAGGAATGCTCGTCGTCTTTTGCGCGAGGTTGTTCGCGGTATTTCCGATTATGGTAATTGTGTTGGGGTGCCTGTTGTCGGCGGAGATTTGTATGTTGACAGCACATACAATCATAATTGTCTTGTGAATGTCGCGGCGTTCGGTTTGGTTCGGAAAGATAAGATTATTTATGGCAATGCCCTTACTCCCGGAAATGATTTAATTTATGTCGGCGCGCGGACGGGGAGAGACGGGGTGGGCGGCGCGCAGATGGCGTCCGCGAATCTTGACGCGCAGGATGAGGCTACTATTCAAGATGCCGACCCGTTTCTTGAGAAGTTACTTTTGGAGGCGTGTTTAGAGCTTGCCGATACGCCGTGGATTGAAGGAATGCAGGATATGGGCGCGGCTGGACTTTTGTGTTCCACGTCCGAAGTCGTGCTCCGCGGACGCAAGAAAACGAAAAAGAATCTTGGCGCGAGAGTGTATCTTAATCGTGTTCCGACTAAGGCGCGAAATATGTCGCCGGTTGAGATGTTGCTTTCAGAGTCACAGGAGCGAATGTTAATTGTTGGACATTGCAGACATCGCGAAAAAATTCTTAAGGTGTTTAAGAAGTGGGATTTAGAGGCATGCGTGGTTGGCGCGGTAACGAATGACGGGAAGTATACGATTGTGTATGACACTCCGCGCAAAAAGAATATTATTTTGCCAATGGAGTTTTCAGATATTTTTCCTGATGTACGAGAGGATTGGGATTTGACGAGTTGGAAAGCACAAGGTACGAAACACGAAAAAGCCGCGAGTCGGATTACACAAGAGATTTGGCATCAGTATGATTGGATGGTTGGTATTCGGACGCTTAAGGGTCCGAATAAGTCGGGGCGTTACGCCGTGCTTGATGTGCCGGAAATTGGAAAGGAAATTGTTATCGCGTGGAGCTCGGATGAGGGATTGTCGGACAGCGATCCGGCGCGCGGGATTCAACACGCGTTTGATGTTTGCTTGCGTCGTTTGCGTTCTCTTCGCGCGATGCCTCTTGGAATTACGAATTGCCTTAATTTCGGGCACCCAAAAGATTCAATGGGCGCGTTTGCAGAAACGATAGATGCTCTTACGAAACGCTGTAAAGAGAAAAATATTCCGGTTGTGGGCGGAAATGTGAGTTTGTATAACGCGCACAGAGCGTACTCAATCAAACCAACCCCTGTGCTTATTATGGCGGGGGTGAGGAGACGAGTGTAAACGATTGGATGATTTGTTTATTGTTGTTATGTGTGGTATTGTATTGATATGTCGCAGATGAAAAGGCAATTTACCGCCTTGTATAAAAAGCAGGGCAAGTGGTATGTTGGTTGGATTGAAGAAATTCCTGGAGTAAACACTCAAGGACGAACGCTTCAAGAAGCGAAGTTGAATTTAAAAGAGGCTTTGAATTTGGTTTTGGAAACGAACAAGCTTTTGTCCGGCGGAAGTGAGGACAGAGAAGTGATCCGAGAGTCGCTTATGGTTGCTTTGTAGAGATTATTAACTTATGAAGCGAATAGATTTGGTGAAACATCTTTTTAATGAAGAGTGTGTTTTATTTAGAGAGGGCGGTAAGCATAGTGTTTTCTTTAATCCTAAAACAAAGAATGTTTCTACGGTGCCTCGTCATAAGGAAATAAATAGTTTTCTTGCGGAGAAGATTTGTAAGGATTTAGGGATAAGGGAGTTGAAAAAGAAATAACACAAGAAACCTTTCTATATCTATTGCAAAAAAATTGCGGATGGGCTACAATAGGGGGATTGTAAATAAGACGCAGGGACATTAGGTCGAGTTTCTCTGTAGAAGCAAAAAAAAGACAATAAAGACAATCACATGAACGGAACTATCAAAACTCTTACGGATAGGGGATTCGGGTTTATTGCTCGCGAAGGCGAGACAAAAGACCTCTTTTTTCACTCCAAAGAATTGAATGGTGTCGCGTTTGATGAATTGAAGGTTGGCGATAAGGTCACCTTTGATGTCGTCAACAGCGAGAAGGGCCCGGCGGCGACGAATGTTTCGCGCGCGTAGGCTTCACTAAAAAGAATCGCTCCCGCTTTTGCGGGGGCGTTTTTTTTGTTTCTGTGGCGTGAGAGTTTGTTGTATAGTTATTGTGGATTCCGTACTTGATATGGAATGACAAGTTTTTTTAATATTGGGGATGTCCGACATCCGGCGGGATGACGGACATCCTAAGTTTATGCAAAGAAAAATTAATATTCATGGAAGGGAGATTTCTTATGTTCTTCAGACAAGCAAGCGGGCGCGGGCGACGCGCCTTACGTTGTATTCTGACGGGAGGTTTGTGGTTACCGTTCCACAAAGGATGCGAGATGGTTTTGTTGAGGAGTTTCTTCTTCGGAAGGCGCGATGGATATTTAAGAAGCTGGAATATATTAAGAGATTTTCGGATAAAACTTTTTTAGGAGGTGGTAGGAGAGAATTTTTGAAACACAAAGATAGGGCGCTTGCGTTTGCGGAGGAGAGAGCGCGGTATTTTAACGCGAGATATAGTTTTGAGTACAAGAGAATTACCATTCGGAATCAGAAGACGCGTTGGGGGAGCTGTTCAAAGAAGGGAGGGTTAAGTTTTAATTATAGAATCGCGCTGTTACCGCAAAGATGCGCCGATTATATTATTGTTCACGAGCTTTGCCATTTGAGAGAATTTAATCATTCACGAAAGTTTTGGGAGCTTGTCGCCCTTTCATTTCCCGATTATTTGGAAATTCGGAAAGATATAAAGAAGCTGTGTATATCAGGTTTTTGACGAAAGATGTTTTTTAGATTAAAAAGAAGATAGAATCGTTCTTCGTGTACCTTATTAACCAGGAGGAGACTCTTGGATAGCTTGGAAAAGCTCTCGTCGCTTCAGTTGAAGCAGATGCGGCATGCTTCTACGCGTGTCGCGAAACGGTACGGTTTACGGCTTCCGCCGGAAGACTACTTTCTTCTCCTGTCGCTCATTCACGAGGGGCAGGCGGAGTTTGTTTGTCGGACGAAGAGAGGCGGGGTTCTCTACCGCCTTTCTTTTCGGAAGCACGTTCTTCATGCGTGTTACGATCCGAAAACACGCATGATAGCGACGTTTTTTTCTCCCTTCAGAAAGGAGAGGTGTGTTCGTTTTTCTGGTGGGAGACGCGCTCGTTATTACGTGTCTCCTCGTTGTGTGTAGCGTGTGCGGTTTCTCGTTGCCTCGGGTTTTTATCCCGAGGCATACTTTTTGAAATTAAAGTAAAAATGTTACCCTTCAAACCCCGTAAAGGACGGAAAGTCGCTTTCAGCGACCTCGTCCTACGGGGCAGGCTTCGCATGGGGAATAATATTTTATATATAATTGAGAATGTTTTTGAGATAGAGTATAAATATATGGATTACATAACTAGTGATAAGTTTTGCTTGTGTGACGACTCAATATTGGGGATGTCCGACATTCTGCGGGATGACGGACATCCTAATGACTGATATTTTGGTGACGGAAGGAGGGTGTCTTGTAACTCATGTATTTTATGATGAAAGAAATTATTTCATTTTCGGAGTTTCAGAAGCTGGATTTGCGGGTTGGGAAAATTTTAACGGCGGAACGAGTGGAGGGTTCGGAGAAGCTTCTTCGGCTGGAGGTTGATTTTGGAGAGGAGGTTGGTATTCGGCAGATACTCGCGGGTATTGGAAAGGCATACGTTCCCGACGAGCTTATTGGCAGAGAGATTGTTGTCGTTGTAAATCTTGAACCGCGCATGATGATGGGACTTCAGAGTCAGGGAATGCTTCTCGCCGTAGACGGAGGAGAGGGGCCTGTTTTGCTTTGTCCTCAAAGAGAGGTTTTTTCGGGTTCGCCCGTTCGGTAGATTCCTAAAGAACCAGGAGGTCCCTCTCCCCGCTTAGCGGGGTTCGGGATGCTCGATTTCTTATCCTTCCTCGTCAAAGCGAGGTTGGAAGAAATCGGCAATTCCTTGATTTCTTCTTTTTCTGTTGGTATGATAAACGGCGTTTTAGGAGGCGATTTATTTGTGAGAACGTAGGGTGTTGTTTGCACGTTTCTGCAGACAATTCGCACGAAAACACGCTATCAATTTCCCCTGCGAGGAAATTGCGCTCGCTCTCGGTCTCGCTCTCCCTCGCTTCGCTTGGGATCCATGCCCGCTCGGCCTGCGAGACGGTTTTCTTAGCAAATTGTCCGCAGAAACATAGATGTTTTATAAAGAATGTTCGCAAATGTAATAATTTATTTAGGTATGTACGCGAAACAACAAACAATCATTACCGCGCTTATCGCCTTTTTACTTGGATTTATTATTGCCTGGATGATTTTTGGCAGGAGTCCGGTTGCGGAGGCGCCGATTGAGGAGAGCGAGGAGGCTGGCACTTCTTCGCTTCCCGCTATTTCAAAAAATGAAGTTTCAGAGGAGAAGGCTTCAGTTGATTCCGATGTTATTTCAAAGCCAATTGTTTTTTCAAAGGAAGTTCCTGTGGTTCACGACCAGCCGGCTGGCGCTACTGTTCTTGTGAAAGAGGTTGTGTTTGGCAAGCCTTCATGGATTGTCGCGCGCGAGGAAAGGAAGGGAAGTATCGGCAATATTTTGGGAGCGCTTTGGCTTCCGTCGGGAACGCATCAGAATCGGGAGGTGGAGCTTCTTCGCGAAACTGTCGCGGGCGGGATGTATTATGTTTTTCTTCACGATGATGACGGAGACAAAAAGTTTAATTCTTCCATTGACCTTCCTATAACTGATTCTCTCGGCAAGCCTATTTCTGTGCCATTTAGGGCTTTGTAGGCATGCCTTCCCTTCGACTCGGCTTAGGGTAAACTGCTCGGACAATAACCGAATTTCGTAATTCACAGCGATGTGGGAGTATTCCGTTTTTTATTGTATAATTTTTTCATTCGGTTTTTTTATGGACACTCAACCTATTCATCATATTGCCGTTATTCCTGACGGAAACAGGAGGTGGGCAAGGAGGCGCGGGCTCCCGGGGCCGCAGGGGCATGTGGAGGGCATGAAGAAATTTGGCGAAGTCGCGAAAGAAACATTTCGGCTTGGGGTTCGGTATTTTACCTTTTGGGCGGCTTCGGAAAGCAATCTTACGAAACGCACAAAAGAAGAGGTCGCGGTTCTTATGATGCTTTTTCGGGATGAGATTGTTCGGCAACTTCAAGCAAAAGAATTTGACGAGCTTCATGTCCGAGTAAGAGTGCATGGGAAGGGGCTCGAAATTTTGGGGGACAAGAAATTTACAGACGCGGTACGCGACTTGGAAGAAAAATCTTCGAAATATACAGATAAGCAACTTACCATTCTTTTTGGGTATAATGGAACCACGGAGATGTTGGAAGCAATACAAAGCATTGCTTCAGAATCAAGAATTAAGAATCAAGAATTAAGGATTACGGACGAATTAATTCGAACACATCTGTGGACAGGGGAATTGCCGGATGTGGACTTGGTGATTCGCACGGGATCGGCGGGGGATCCGCATAATTCCGCAGGGTTTATGATGTGGCTTACCAAAGAATCACAGTTTTATTTTACGGATACGTACTTTCCGGATTTCGGAAAGAAAGGACTTGCCGAGGCGTTTGAAGAATACGCGAGGAGGGAGAGGCGGTTGGGAAAATAACAATTATATCGTTCGGAATGTCATATCAGAAAAGCCGTTTGAGTGGTCGCTTTCTGGCGGCGCGGTTTCTAGTTTTTCTTTACGCTGGGGAAGTTCGCCTGAAAATTTGCAGTATCGCAAGGATGGAATTATCGGCACCTCAATCGCTATGTACGGACTTAATACTTCGTCAACTTGTTATTGGCAGGTTATTGGCGTGAACGGGTCAAGTACCATATTTGGCAACATTCAATCATTTACCACCGCTCCCGTATTTACCTACTATTTGCCCTTTAACGAAAACTCGGGAACCGTTACCCGTGATTCCACGCTCGGCACTACCGCGACTCTTTACGGAGGAGCCCGCTTCTCCACCTTCTGTCCCGAGGGAAGCTGTTTGAATTTCACATCAAGCACCACTGCCTACGCCTCCATACCCACAACCTCAACCCTTATCGGTTTTCGCGACATTACTCTCCAGGCTTGGGTCTTCCGCAGAGCCGTATCACCCCGCACTCATGTTCGCGTTGTTTCCAAAGATTATGACTACTTCCTCGGCTTCTCGGGAGCGGGATCAAATCGTCTTGCCGTTGATTCCGGAGGAGGCGGAGGATGGCAGGGACTTACAACCGCAACTCGCGATCTTCCTCTCGGAAGATGGGTTCACATCGCCTACACCTATTCTTCCTCCACGAATCGTTTGTACTATGACGGAGAGCTTGTCGAAGAGCAGGCGAAGACGAGAACCTTCGGACCAGGAACCCAGCCTCTTACCATCTCCGGACCAACCTTCGCGTTCAATGACCCCTTTGACGGGCTTGTTGATGAGGTGAAGATTTCTCCTTTCGCGAAGACGGGAGCGGAGATACGGGCGGAGGTGTTAACTAAAACTCCTCCAATGCCTTAGTTTTGTTTTTCTTAATATTTTTATACGTTGACTTTTGGAAGCATCTCTCTCATTATTTTGTGACGGGCTGTAGCCCGTTAGAGGCGCTCATTTCCATGTTTTATGTTTATGTGTTACAAAGCATTAAGGACGGTCAATGGTATACTGGTTATGCCAGTGATTTGAAGCGAAGAATCAAAGAACATAATTTAGGGCGGAATTTTTCGACTAAACACAGAATACCGTTTTGTCTCATTTATTATGAAGCTTGCTTGTCTGAAAAGGACGCAAAGACTCGTGAGAAATATTTGAAATCTGGAATGGGTAAAAGATATTTGAAGAATAGAATGAGGTATTTTTTGAGCACCTCTAACGGGCTGTAGTATACCGGTAGTACGTCTGCTTTGGGAGCAGATAGACCGGGTTCGATTCCCGGCAGCCCGACCAAAAAAACGTAAAATGTAAAGTGAAAAAAGCAAAGCATTTAAAAGGCTTTGTCTTTTTTGGTTTTGCGTTTATAATAAATTTCATGAAAAAGAAACCCGAAGCAATGTTAGAACTTTATCAGTTTGAGGAGTGTCCCTACTGCAAGCGAGTGAGAGAGAAGATGACGGATTTAGGAATGAGTTACATTATTCACAATGTGCCGCGCGCGAGAGAGAAGCGGGTTAAACTTGAAAAGATTTCGGGGCAGAAGTTTGTGCCAGTTTTGGTTGACGCGAATACGAAGACGATGATAGCGGATGATGATGATAAGGCGATAGAGTATTTGGAGAAGACGTACGGGTAAAGGTCGTTTATAACCGCTCCGAAACTACGAATTATCCGAATCAACGAATACGAATATTTGTAGATTCGGATGAATTTGTAGATTGGGAACGGATTTTTTATGAATAAAACTATAGCTATTATTGTTGCGGTTGTTGTTGTGGGATTCGGCGCGTGGTATTTCATGAAGAGCGATTATTCGCTGAAGAAGGATGAGATGCAGGCGACCAGCACTCCCGAGGAGGCGGTCGTGAGTGAGAATGGTGCCGTGATGGGAGAGAAGCAGGTTGTTGTTTACACCGATGAGGGCTATGTTCCTTCTTCCCTTATCATCAAGGCGGGGGAGGTTGTGGAATTTAGAAATGAATCGTCGCGTGAGACTTGGCCGGCGTCCGCGAAGCATCCGACGCATACCGGGTATCCGGGAACGGATATAAAGAAGTGCGATACGGCAGAGGCGGGTGAGATGTTTGATTCCTGCGGAGGCATCGCGCCCGGAGCGTCATGGACATTTACCTTTAACGAGAAGGAGGAATGGGGGTATCATGACCACTTGGACGCGAAGAAGTTTGGAAAGATTATTGTTGAGTAGAATCTAGAATCTAGAAGCTAGAAGCTAGAAGCTAGGATATTGGAGATGGACATCAATTTGGTGTCCATCTTTGTTTATCACTTTGA
The DNA here is from genome assembly GCA_001781035.1 of Candidatus Jorgensenbacteria bacterium RIFCSPLOWO2_01_FULL_45_25b. Classification (GTDB taxonomy): domain Bacteria; phylum Patescibacteriota; class Minisyncoccia; order UBA6257; family GWB1-50-10; genus 01-FULL-45-25b. The sequence goes on from MFKK01000037.1 coordinate 21,298, forward strand.
ATTACGAAACTCCATTATTGCCTGAGCCCACGTCGAAGGCATTGCCTACGCGATAAATCTAAAATGTCGCCCTTCGACAAGCTCAGGGCATAATATTTAGGCAGTTTCGTAATTCAAGGCTCATCGGGCTCTTTTTCTTTTGCTTGTCAATGGTGGTTGTTTCTTTGAGTTTGAGGTTTAATGGTTACAAGTAATGTAACCCTTCAACCCCGAAGAATCCTTCGACAAGCTCAAGAAATACGGAGCAGGCAAACTCGGGGAATAATATTTTATCATTTTGTAATTCACAGATTTATATATGGCGGGAGAGGTAGACATCATAAAAGAGAAAATTGATATTGTGGATTTTTTGCGGTCATATATTGACCTGCATCCCGCGGGGAAGAATTTTAAGGCGATTTGTCCGTTTCATTCGGAGAAGACGGCTTCTTTTGTTGTTTCTCCCGAACGGAGGATGTGGCACTGCTTTGGTTCGTGCGGGGAGGGGGGGGATATTTTTAAATTTTTAATGAAGCATGAGAATTTGGAGTTTTATGAAGCCTTGAAAGTTTTGGCCGAACGGGCAGGCGTTCCTCTTCGCGCGCTTGACCCGCAGAAACAGAAGGAGTTTGGAGTTCTTTATGATATGCACGAGACGGCTAAGGATTTTTATCGGAAACAGCTTTCTTCGCAGACAGAGGCTTTGAGTTATTTGAGAGGAAGAGGACTTACGGATGAGACGATGGAGGAGTTCGGACTCGGATTTTCTCCGGGGGGAGAGGCGCTTACGCTTTTTCTTTTGCAGTCGGGATATGATATGTCGAATATTGTTCGTGGGGGGCTCGCGCAGAAGAACGCGCAAGGGCTTCATCGGGACAAGTTTTATCGGAGGATTATGTTTCCGATTTATAATTCCATGGGAAAGGTTGTCGCTTTTACCGGACGGATTCTGCCGGAGAATGGAAGCCCTTCGACAAGCTCAGGAGATATACCGAAATATTTGAATAGTCCCGAGACGCCGATTTTTAACAAGTCGCATATTTTATATGGATTTCATGTTTCAAAGAATCATATCGCGAAATCGCGAACGGCTTTTCTTGTGGAGGGGCAGATGGATGTTTTGATGTCGTGGCAGTCGGGAATACAAAATGTTGTCGCCGTTTCCGGAACGGGGCTTACTACGCATCATCTTGAGCGATTACGAAGACTCGCTGATACGCTTGTGTTGAGTTTTGATAACGATACTGCTGGATTGAAGGCGATGGAGCGTTCGCTTGACCTTTTTGCCGATTTTGATTTTTACGCGCGGGTTGCTTCTCTTGGAGAGCATAAGGACCCCGCTGACGCGGCGAAGGCGGATAAGGGATTTTTGGAGAGGGCTGTTTTGGAGGCGAGACCCGCCTTCTCGATTCTTTTTGAGTCGTATTTCAAGGGGATTTCGTTTTCCGATGTTGCTTTGAAGAAACGGCTTGTGCGCCGTTCTTTGGAGAAGATTAGGGCTCTCAAGAGTTCTACCGAGCGGGATATTTGGACGAAGGAGCTTTCAGGTGTTTCAGGCATTTCTGAATCGGGGCTTCTTGCCGAATTTGCTTCCATGTCCTTGCCCGCCTCACCCGTTTCTCACGCGCCGGATTCTGTTTTTACCCCAACACTTCTTTCCCGCCCCCGACGAATTGAGCTTATCGCGAAGAGGCTGGTCTCGCTCGCGCTTCTTCGCGCTCCGTTTTTTGAAAGACTTATGGAGCATCGGGAGTGGCTTCCCAAGGAATATTGTAGTATTCTTGAGGAGCCTCAAGGAGTCCCTGCCACCGAGCTTAGTATGTTGGGAAGCTATGAGTTTGGGGGGGCGAAGGAGGAGGAGCTTCTTAAGGAATTTGATGACCTTTTGAGTTATATTCAGCTTGAGTTTTTGAAACAGAGAAGGAACGAGCTTCGTTTGAAGATTCGCGAGTGCGAGCGGAAGGGGACGAACGAGGAGTCTCAAACGTTTCTCGCGGAGTTTCATTCTCTTTCAAGGGAGATGGACAAGTTAAAACGATAAAATCCGAAGCATGAAATCCGAAATTCGAAACACGGGTTTATGTCATTTGAATTTAGAACATTAGAATTTGTTTCGAATTTCGATATTCGAATTTCGGATTTAAACATATATGGCAAAAAAAGAGAAAAAAATTATAAAAAAAGGAAAAGGTAAAAAGACTCTGAAGCGTCAAATTCCCTCAAAGAAGGCGGTAAGCAGGGTGCTTATTCGCACCGGTCGTTCTTCCCGGGGCGTTCGGCCTCCTCAAAAAAATGCTTCAACGAAAAAGGAGCTGAAGCTTACGAAAAAGGACCAGCTTATCAAGGAGTATGAGGAAAGGCTGAATGATTTGGTGTATCGCGGACGAGCGAGAGGGTTTGTTACTGATGCCGAAGTATTGAGTTTCTTTCCCCGTATTGAGGAGCACCTTCCTTTTTTAGAGATGGTTTACGCGCGGCTTGACCGCGAGGGTATTCGCGTAAAGGAATCCTCTCCTTTAATGAAGGTTATTAAAGATAAGGAGGAGATTACCGCGAAGGAATTGAAGGACGCCACTCGGATTGAACATGATTTGCCGGATGCCGTGCAGATGTATCTGAAAGAAATAGGACGAACGGCTCTCTTAACCTCCAAAGACGAGAAGGAGCTTGCAAAACGGGCGGAGGGAGGCAATGAGGAGGCGCGGAAGAGGCTTATTCAGGCAAACTTGCGGCTTGTTGTTTCTATCGCGAAGCGGTATGTGAACCGCAGTCCGCACTTGAGTATTTTGGATTTAATTCAAGAAGGAAACATCGGGCTTTCTCGCGCGGTTGATAAATTTGATTATCGGAAGGGATTTAAGTTTTCAACATACGCGACGTGGTGGATTCGGCAGGCGATTACGCGCGCTCTCGCGGATTATTCGCGCACAATTCGCATTCCGGTGCATATGGTTGAGACGATTACAAAGTATACGCAAATTAAGCGTCACTTGATGCAGGAGCTTGGGCGCGAGCCGTTGCCGGAGGAGGTTGCCGCGGAGATGGGAGTTGATGTGGAGAAGGTGCACTACATCCAAAAAATTTCACAGGAGGTTATTTCTTTGGAATCTCCGATCGGGGATGATGACGAGGACTCAACCCTTTCTGACTTTATTAAGGATGAGCAGAGCCTGTCTCCCGACCAGCTCGCGAGCCACGCGCTTTTGAAGGATCAGATTCACGAGGTGATGAGAGACCTTACCGAACGCGAGCAGAAAATTCTCGCCATGCGGTTTGGATTGGAAGATGGGATTTCACACACGCTTGAGGAGGTGGGGAAGGTGTTTGGTGTTACGAGAGAGCGTATTCGGCAGATTGAGGCAAAGGCGTTGGATAAGATTCGGGGGAATGAGAAGGTGAAGAAGCTGGAGGGATACTGACGGGAATTACTAAGTTACTAATTTCTAATTTTTAATGAATTTTCAATGAAGTCATCGGAAATTAGGAGGAAATTTTTGAAGTTTTTTGAGGAGCGGGGGCATGTTATAGTGCCTTCATCTTCTTTGGTGCCGGACGACCCTTCGGTGCTTTTGACGACCGCCGGAATGCAGCAGTTTAAGAGGTATTACACCGGTGAGGCGGACGCGATGAAAGATTTCGGTTCAAAAAGCACGGTGTCAATTCAGAAAAGTTTTCGCACTTCAGATATTGACGAGGTGGGCGACGAGAGGCACCTCACTTTTTTTGAGATGATGGGGAATTTTAGTTTTGGTGGATACTTCAAAGAAGAAGCGATTACGTATGCTTTTGATTTCATCACAAAGGAAATGGGGTTGCTGATTTCTTACGTGACGGTGTTTCAAGGTAGTCCTTCGACCCCAAAGAATCCTTCGACAGGTTCAGGAAATACGGAGCAGGCAAGTTCAGGAAATAACATTCCAAAAGATACTGAATCCAAAGGGATTTGGGAGAGCTTGGGCGTGAAAGATGTAAGAGAGGAGGGAATGGATGATGTGTTTTGGGGGCCGACGGGGAGTTCGGGACCGTGCGGGCCGACGACGGAGATTTATTGCAAAAACGGGGCGGGGCAGGATATTGAGGTTTGGAATATCGTTTTTAACGAATTTTTTTGTACCGGTTCGCGCGAAGAGCTTTTGGCGGGGAGAGCTGAATTAAAACCCTTGCCGACGAAGGGTATTGATACGGGAATGGGGCTGGAGCGTTTGGCGATGTGCGCGCAAAAAACAAAGACCATTTTTGAGACGGATTTGTTTGGCGGTTTTTTGAAAAAAGAGCCGATATCGGGTGTTACGGAACGCGTAAGAAGAATTGTTTTAGACCACGCGCGAGCGATTGCTTTTTTAATTTCTGACGGCGTGGAACCCTCCAATAAGGGCGCCGGTTATATTTTGAGGCGGCTTGTGAGACGAGCGATGGTGTATGAATATTTAGTGAATCAAATTGAGTTTAAGCTTCCGATTGTGTTTACCGCGGTTCATGAAACATACGCGCGATGGTATCCTGAATTAAGCAAAGAGGAAATTCTTAACATTTTTGAGGGAGAAAAAGAACGTTTTTTGATTTCTTTGGAACAGGGATTAAAGGAGTTAAAGAAGTTTGAGAAGGTGGATGTGAAATCGGCGTTTTTTCTCTTCCAAAGTTTTGGCATTCCTTATGAGGTGATAAAGGAACTTGGCGGGGAGAGAACGATTCATTTGAAGCGCGAGGATTTTGAAAAAGAATTTGAAGAGCATCAAGAAATTTCCCGCGCGGGACTTGAGAAGAAGTTTGGCGGGCACGGTCTTATTTTGGATACGGGAGAGTTGAAGGCGGGGGATGTGGAGGAATTAAGGAATGCGACTCGGTTGCATACGACGACGCATTTGCTTCAGCAGGCGTTGCGGGACGTGCTCGGAGATTCCGTTCATCAGATGGGTTCGGATGTTACATCGGAGCGGACGCGGTTTGATTTTTCTTTTGCCAGAAAGCTTACGTCGGATGAGATTGGGCGCGTAGAGAAAATTGTGAATAAAAAGATTGAGGAGAATCTTCCGGTTGGTTGTGTAGAGATGTCAAAAGAAGAGGCGGAGAGAAGCGGCGCTTTGCACTTTTTTAAGGAAAAGTATCCCGACAAGGTTAAGGTATATTATGTCGGAGAGACGCTTTTGGACGCGTACAGCAAGGAGTTTTGCGGAGGGCCCCACGTGGGTCGTACCGAAGAAATTGGAAGAGTAAAAATTAGTAAGGAGGAGGCGGTTGCTTCAGGCGTGAGAAGGATGCGGGTAGTGTTGACTAAGGACGCAGAATTTAGAAGCTAGAATCTAGAAACTAGAATCTAGGATATATTCTTTCCAACACGAATAACAGAACTTTTATAGGAAATTATTGAGGCGTTTGGGGAAATGTTGTATAATATCTTTGTTTTCCCATGAAATCCTCAAAGCAAAAAATTTTTCTTGACCAGCAGGTTGATATTACAACAATCGCGAAACATCTTTCGCGCGTACCAGAGAAGGAGATTATATTTAATTTTCCGCGGGGAGCGCGTTTTGCTTCCTCGCTTGATAATTTTCGCGCGTTAAAAAAGAGGGCGGATTCGCTGGGGAAGAAGGTGTTAATAGAATCAATAGACGAACGCGCTCTGGAGATGGCTTCTTCCACTGGTTTTGACACCTTAAATCCTATTTTTCAGACCGACCCCAAAACCGTTCGGGATATTATTCCGAAAACGACCTCCAAACCGGAAGGCTTTAGAACTCTTCCTGTACGTCTTTCTTCGCGAACTTCGTCTAGTGTTTCTTCCGAATCGCAGGAGAAGGCTTCTTTCTGGCGTAAGAAGGCATCGCCCGCGCCTCTTCCCACAAACAGGCTTCCTTCGTTTCTTTCCGATGACGCTGTAACAGACTCGGAATCCTCCGCTCCTGTTGTTTCAAAAAAGCCCTCAAAACCTCTTTTGTTTCCGAAGAACGCGGATTCAGGTTTTGGGATCCCTTCAAAAAAGACTGGTCGTTTTCGTGGCGGAAAGTTTGCGATGTCTTTTTTCCTGCTCGGCGGTTTGATTTTTTTGGGAGTTGGTGTTTGGGTGCTTGTCGCGGTTCTCCCAAAAGCCACAGTTAAGCTTGTTTTTAAGGAGTATTTAATGCCGTTTCAGTATCAGTTGAGAGTTGATACCGGTGTTTCAACATCAAGTATTCAGGAGGGAGCGCTGGTTCTTCCCGGAGAGCTATTGAAGGCGAGCAAGAATCTTCAGATGAGTTTTCCAGCGAATGGCACGGATAAAGTTGAGGTAAAAGCGAAGGGTAGGCTTACCATTTATAACGCCTTTAGTTCCGAGGCGCAGGCGCTTGTGGAACGTACCCGATTTGAAACTTCGGACGGAAGGGTGTTTCGTTTGATTGAGGGGGTTACCGTTCCGGGCGCGAAAATTGTTGACGGAAAGATTGAGCCGTCAACACTTGAGGTTTCCGTTCAAGCCGACCAAGCTGGAGTGGAGTATAACATTCCCGCTGTTCCAAAGTTTACTATTCCCGGATTTAAGGGAACTCCGCGATTTGAGGGATTTTATGGCGTTTCCAAAGAGCCGATGACGGGAGGATTTGTAGGTGTTCAGGCGGTCGCGACGGATGAGGATGTTGTTGCTGCGAAAAAGAGTCTTCGGGAGACGCTCTTATCTTCTCTAAAAGGGGAGCTTGGAATTTTGATGAAAGAGAATTATGACGTGCTGGAAGGTTCAACGGCATTTGATGTTGTTAAGGAGGAAGTGGAACAGCCAGCGCCGCTTGAAAAAACATTTAAGTTGTATATGGAGGCGCGTTTTCGTCAGTTTGTGTTTGACCGCACGTCTCTTGAAGACGCTATTACCAAAGACGCGATACGGGAATTGGACGCGGGCTTCCTTCTTGCGGTTAAGAAAATTTCTGTTCAGTATTTTGACCCCCTGCTTGATTTTTCAAAAGAGCAGTTGCAGGTGAGAGCGGAGGGAGAGATTGCGTTTCGCGCCGATATAAACGTTGGCGATTTAAAAAAGGAGTTTTTTGGAAAGGATGCCGAATCAGCGAAGAAGATTATTTTTCAGCTTCCCGGGCTTGAGCGGGCAAATCTTTCCCTGAAACCTTTTTGGGTAGGCAGGTTTCCGAAGAACGAGAAGAAGGTAGAGATAGAGATAGAATAGAAGCTAGAAGCTAGAAAATAGAAGCTAGAAGCTAGAAAATAGAAGCTAGAAGCTAAAATAAAAGAAAAATAATCTGATATACTTATATATATGGAACAAATAAAATTCTCTCCAACAGCAGAAAAGCCGGAAAACGAGTCGGCGTTTGAACAGGTGGAAGGAAGAAAAGAAGCTCTTGAAAGAGCGCTTGAGTCGCTTCAAAAAACGCTAGAGAAACGATATGAAAATTTTCCATTCCACAATCCAAAACATTCCGAAGACGTGCGAAGTGGCGCGGTAAAATTTTTGGAGACTATAGAGGGCGTTGATTCTTCTTTAGTTACGTCAGAAGACAAAGAAATAGCCGAGCTTGTTGGGTTGGGACATGACCTTGTTCAAGACGCGGACACGCGCAGAGACGGAGCCCCACTTTCTATGAGGGTGCGTCATCGCGGCTTTGGTTTGGAGGATATATCAGGAAGAAAAACAGAGGGAAACGAAAGAAAAAGCGCGGAGGAACTTTTGGAAGAACTTGGAACATATAAAGACAAGGATGGAAAAAATGTGTTTGATGTGAAAGAAGGGTCCGTGTTGCGGGAGAAAATAATGAACGCGATAGCCGTAACATATCCGGAAACGGACATGGAGCTCTTAAAATCAAGCGGATTTAGGGACTTAAAGATTTTTCAGCAGTACCTTACTCCTCAAAGCTCTGTTCTGGACCTTGCGATAGCGACCGCTGATTTGCGGGGTCCTCTTGCCGACGAGGATTTTGAGACATTTCGTAGAAGCGGAGACGCTGAATTCCGCGAGCTCAATGTTGCGATAAGCGAGGAGGTGGCGGGAGGAATAGAAAAGATTCCGCAGGAAAGAAGAGAGGCGATAGTAAAGAGCATAAGAAATTGGAAAGTAACACAAATCTCATTCGCGAATTGGCAGAGATGGCTATTTGAAGAAAGCATAAATGGGAACGTTGCGCTCCAAAGCGCGCCAAAAGGAAGAGAAATAATGGACGCCTTGAAAAACGCGTATCTCCCAAATATGGAAAAAAATATTGAGGGAACAAAACGCGTTGCGGAAGAATCTCAAGTATTGAGCGCGGAAACCGAAGAGAATTTTCGGCAGGCGTTGGAAGCTGTAGGGTACGCGATTTGAAATTTTCCTATATTACCTACTCTAAACTAGAAGGTTACGATAGAAATATAACTCGTCTCACTAAAGCGGAAGTTGTGAAATTCATAGAAATAGATTGAAATTAGTCCTTCCGCCAGGCGGGGTAACTCCCCCCCTCCCCTAAGTTTTAGGGGAGGGTACGACTTCTGTTGACTTTTCTTTAGTTTTAGTGTACAGTATGTACAAGGTGTTTTTTTTGTATGAAAAAACTTTTTGTTTTATTTATCTTTGTTCTTCTTTTTGGGGCGGTTTCTACTCGCTCTGTTTTCGCGCATCCGGGTCCGGTTGACGCGGAGGGATGCCACGAGTGTCGGCGAGGGTGTGATTTTTGGAATTATTGGAGTGTTCCGAATGTTTTGAAGCATTGTCATCCGGAGCGCGCTTTTGCTACGTCAACTGTTACCAAGGAGAAGGGCGCTGATTATTCTTTGCTTTGGAGCGCTGGAGCGGAAGTGAAGCAGATACTTGGCGGAAATTCTTTTCTTGTTCAATTTGAGGACGGGTCAAAAAGAGAGGTGAGGCTTATCGGTGCTGAGTCTCCTAGTGTTTTTGTTTCTGAAGATAGGGCAGAATGTATTGAAAAGAAGGAGTTGGACGCGACGGAAGCGCTTCGCGGGCTTGTGTTTGAAAAAAAGGTTCTCTTGATTCGGGAGGGAGAAGAGAATGAGGATGAGGCTCATCGGCTTTTTCGCAATGTTTATCTTGAGGCTCTGTTTGTGAACAGAGAGATGGCAAGTTCGGGATACGCGTATGTTTCGGACATGCCGTTTCTCGCGAGAGAGGATTTTTTGAAGGCGGAAGAGGAGGCAAAAGAAGCCGTTCTTGGCCTTTGGAATCCTGATATTTGTAAAGACGTAACGAAGCAGAGTGTGTTGCGCGACAAGCTGTACGCTCGCCTTTTGGATATTCGCAATGTTCCCCGATGGATATTGTATCTTTTAGGTGTCGCCACTCCTTTTGTTTGGCTTGTGTCACGCGGTTTGATTCAGAGAAGAAAAGATAAAGAAGAGGAAGAATCCTAAAGTATGAGAATTCAAAAATATCTTTCGGAGCAGGGCGTTATGTCCCGTCGGGAGGCGGAGGAGAGTATGCGGAAAGGGTTTGTTACGTGCAACGGGAAGGTTGTTCGTGATTTAGGAAGGCAGATTGACCCGGAACGCGACCGTATTCGCGTTCTTTCTTCCTCTTCTTCCGCCGAACGAAAAATGACAATTCTTGTAAATAAGCCCCGCGGAGTTGTCTCGTCAAAAAATCCAAAAGAAGGCTTTACGGTTTTCCAAATGCTTCCTCAATTTGCAAACCTTCATGTCGTGGGACGCCTTGATAAGGAGAGCGAGGGAGCTCTTTTGCTTTCCAACGACGGGCCTGTTACGGCTTCCGTTACATCCGAGAAGCATCTTATTGAAAAAGAATATGAGGTTTGGATTCGGGAAGTTGTGCGTCCCGGGCGGATTCGGAAGATGGAGGAGGGGGTGCTTTTGGAAGACGGAAGAACATTGCCCGCGCGAGTTTCGCGAATTGACGACCACGCGTTTCGGATTGTCTTGCGGGAGGGGAGGAAGCATCAGATTCGAAGAATGGCAGCCGTGCTTATGCTTACCGTTACCCGCCTGAAGCGTATTCGTATTGGAGACCTTACTCTCAAAGGCTTGAAGGAGGGGGGGTTTCGCGCGTTGTCTTTTGCCGAAGTTCAGGCGTTTAAACGGAGAAGCTAGAAAATAGAAGCTAGAAGCTAGAATCTAGGATTTAAGGTTTGGTTTTTTTATCTTGTATCGTGTTTAGGAGTTTTTTTACTTTTTCAATACTTTTATCATCAAGGATTGAGATTCCAAGCACTTTCTTGGAGATTTTTTTCAGCTCGGTTTCTTTTTGCTTTAACTCTGCGCTTGAGACGGAGTCGCTTTTTGTAAGAAGCACATACTCGGGTTTTTTTAGAAGTCGAGGATTGTGTTTTTCCATCTCTTTTTTTACCGTGAGATATTCTTTTTTTGGATGTTCCGATTCGGCGGAGACGAGGTGAAAGAGAACCTTTGTGCGTTCAATGTGGCGGAGAAATTTGACTCCAAGTCCTTTTCCCGCGGAGGCTCCCTCAATTAGTCCCGGAATGTCGGCGAGGATGAGCTCGTAGTAGGCTCCGAGATTTGGTTCAAGTGTCGTGAATGGGTAGTTCGCGACTTTGCTTTTGGATGAGGTTAGCGCGTTTAAGAGACTGGATTTTCCGGCGTTTGGGAGCCCAATTAACCCGACATCCGCGATGAGCTTTAATTCCAGACGCAGAGAGAGATTTTCTCCCTGAAGCCCCGGTTGAAATTGTTTTGGAGTCGTGTTTCTTGAGGAACGGAAGAGAAAGTTTCCTTTTCCGCCATTTCCTCCCTTCGCGATGAGTAGTTTTTCTCCAACACGCGTGATTTCTTTTGTTTCTTTCGTCGCGAGATTTTGAATTACTGTTCCGGTCGGAACTTTTAATATCAAATCTTCTCCCGTTCTGCCGTCTCTGAATTGCGATCTTCCGTCCGCGCCATCCCCCGCCTTTATATCTTTTTTGAATTGGAACTGATTTAGAGCGCTTATATTGGAGACGCCTTCAAGATACACATTTCCGCCCTTCCCGCCGCTTCCGCCGGTCGGGCCAAGGTGCATGGGAATGTTATTGAAAGCAACGCAACCCTTTCCGCCCTTCCCGCCGGAAACTTTTATCACTATGTCATCTATCAACATACTATTATAGTTTTGCCAAATCTAACGTTTCGTCAATGCGGATTTTTTGCACGAAATCGGCAACATGGCTAACCAGTATCATCGCGCCCTCGTATTTATTTAGCGCCTCCGCGATCACCGGAATGTGGCGGAAGTTTATGTGGTTTGTGGGTTCGTCCAGTATAAGGAGTCCGGGCTTTTGGAGAACGAGGCGGGCGAGGGAGAGGAGCCCTTTTTGTCCTTCGGACAGGGAACCAATTTTTGTTTTTAATATTTCCGCGTTTAGGAGAAAGCCCGCCGCGACCGAGCGGAGATTTTCTTCGGTACAATTTTGGACGACGTTTGTGAGCGAGGAGTAGGCGCTTTCGTTGAAATCAAGCGTGGAGAAATCCTGTCGGTAGTAGCCGACTCGTACGCCTTCCTGGAAGCTTATTCCTTTCGCGGTTCCTTTCGCGATTGATTCCAGGAGCGTTGTTTTTCCTATTCCATTCGGACCCGAAAGAAGAAGGTGCTGGTTTTTTTTCAAAGATATGGCTACTTTTTTTGCCGTTGTTTTGTGGTTTTTTACGACCGAGACGGATTGAATGTTTACAATTTCTCCCTGCAGGTTTTCTTCGCAAGGAATGAAAAAGTTCCTTATTTTTTTATCTTCTTCGCGAATGTCTACCTTGTTTTCTTCCAGCTCATCAATCTTTTCGCGCATTTTTTTCGCGACGTTTCGCAGGCGGCCTCCTTTTTGCGCGAAGAAATTCGCCTGTTCTTTTCTGTTTTCAATATCTTTTTCAAGGCGTACGTTTAACATCCGTTCGCGCTCAATGCGTTTTGCTATTTCTTCAACTACGACGTAGTAGTTTCCGACATATTGTTCCACTTTGCGCGTGTGAATATCCAAGTACAACACTCCGTGGGAAAAGGAATTCAAAAAATCCGCGTCGTGAGAAATAACAATACAGGTGTTTTTGAAATCTATGAGGAATTTTTTCAAATGCTCTATTCCTTCCTTGTCCAGATTATTCGTCGGCTCATCAAGGAGGAGGAGGTCGGGGTTTTGTATGAGCGCGAAGGCGAGAAGAAGGCGCGCCTGCTGTCCTCCCGAAAACTGTTTTATTTTCTTTTCAAGCGATACCGCGTGAAGATTTACCACTTGCAGAATTTTTTCACTTTTCGGGTCAATATCGTATATCTTTTCTTTGAAGGCGGACTCAAAAAATTCCCGCACGGTGAGCTCAAGTTCGTTTCTGGGAATGGTTTGTTTCGCGATCGCGACGGTTATGTTTCCGCTTACCGTTACCTTGCCCTCCTCGGGTTCAAGGTTTTTTGTAATAAGCTGAAGAATGGAGCTTTTTCCGGCTCCGTTTTGTCCCATGAGAGTTATTTTCGCTCCACCGCGCACCGAAAAACTCGCCTCATCAAGAATGGGTTTCGCGGGGCCGAAACTGAAGGATACCCCGTTGAATCTAAGAATGACATCGCCGTGGTTGTACATAATGTGGACGAATTTCTAATTCCTAATCTCTAATTTCTAAACAACACTAACATATAAGAAAACCGCAAGCGCATAGCATACCTTATTTCCTGATTTTTTTCAACCCCGTTAGCCCCGTTACAAATAGAATTTCTAGCATTGGAGGTCGAACCTCCAAACATTAGGGATTTACGCGTCTCTTTTTTTCCAGCCAGTCGGGTATCGGTTCAAAGATGATTTTTTCCCATCCGACCACTTCTTTTTCGGTTACGTCGTAATATGCCTGATAGGCTGTTTCCACGCTTCCATGAAGGGCATCTTTCCATTTGAGATTTAATTTTTCCGCAAGATTTTTTATTTTTTCTTCGCTTGGCGCTTCAAGTTCCAGAAAGGTTGGAATCCACGGCCATGTGTCTATCGTGATTTCACAATCCTCAAGTGTCCATGTTTCGCGTTTGGTTTCCTGATACGCGTGAGAGCGCAACCCTAACCTCGCGAGGAAGTCGCAGGTTGTTTCAAAATCACTTACTTCTATTGTTAGTTCCTTTGTGCCGTGAAGAGTTCTATTAATAAGCTGTTTGAGGCTTAGCGTTACTTTTTCGCCTTCATCGCGAACCCTTACCCACGCGCCTGTTTTTTGCAGTGTTTTGTCGGGGAAGTCAAACACCCGGCGTTTCATCAGATGCTCGGGATGTACGAGTTTTCCTCCCAGTTTTTGAAGGATTGTCCTTGTGTTTTCAGGCTTAATACCCAGAAATTTAGCCTCAATTTCAGTTTGCATACGTTCTGTACTTTAACAGGATTTTACTCTTTTGGCTAGCTTATTTTGTGTATATGGTATATAGTGCTCTGCGCATGAACATAGAAAAAAGTTTCAATGAAATGGGTATCGCGCCGGGAATACTGGAGATTCTTTCCCGGATGAAATTTACTTCTCCCACGCCGATTCAGGAGCAGTCTATTCCTGTTGCTTTGGAGGGTAAGGATTTAATCGGTATCGCGCAAACCGGCACCGGAAAGACGCTCGCCTTCGGGATTCCGATGATTCAGGCTGTTCTTCGAACGAAGGCGGAAGGGCTTGTGATTTTGCCCACGCGGGAACTTGCTTTGCAGGTGTATGAAGTTTTTCAAAACATCGCGGGACCTTTGGGGCTTCGGGGAGCGCTTTTGATTGGAGGCGAGGCGATTGGACGGCAGACGCGGGATTTGCAACGACACCCCCATATTATTATCGGAACTCCGGGAAGGATTTTGGATCATATTGAACGTAGAGAAGGATTGCTTTCTCATACTACCGTTTTGGTGCTTGATGAAGCGGATAGAATGCTTGATATGGGATTTGCTCCGCAATTATCCAAGATACTTACGACTCTTCCGCGCGCGCGACAGACGATGCTTTTTTCCGCCACGATGCCCGCGGAAATTGTCCGTATCGCGCAGACTCACATGAGGCTTCCTGTTCGGGTGGAGGTTGCTCCGTCGGGGAGCGTGCTTCCGGAGGTTACGCAGGAGCTTTTCTTCGTTTCCCGAGAGGCGAAACCCTCCCTGCTTTTGAAATTGCTTGGCGAGTATCGGGGACAGATTTTGGTATTCGTGCGAACGAAATTTGGAGTTACAAAAATTACGCGTGGACTTCGCGCGCAGGGTCATCAGGCCGGGGAGCTTCATTCAAACCGGACGCTTGGCCAGAGGCGTGAGGCGCTAAACGGATTTAAGACGGGGAAGTATCGCGTGCTTGTCGCGACGGATATCGCGGCGCGCGGTATTGATGTGAAAAATATAGAGCTCGTGGTGAATTATGATTTGCCCTCAAACGCGGAAGATTATGTGCATCGTATCGGAAGAACGGGGCGCGCGGGAGTGAGAGGACACGCGATCGCGTTCGCGACCCCCGACCAGAGAGGGAATGTACGGGGAATTGAGCGACTTATGCGAATTGCTTTGCCTCTCTCCAAGCTTCCCGAATTGCCGAACGTTCCTCAAGTTTCGCAAGCAGTTTCTTTTTCACCGGAGAAACTCACGCCTTTTCGCGGAAGAAACTCCCGTTCCCCGTATTCCAAGCCTCCTCGGCGGGAATTTCACGGAGCGGAAAGAAGAATCGCTCGGAGGCACAGATAATTATTTGAGCCACGAGGCGATTTCGTTTCCAAGTATCGCTCTTTTCCCTTTAAAAGAGTGGTTTGCTCCTTTGATGATGCTGTAGGTGAAATTTGGCTGTTCTTTTTTTAGAATACCTATTACGCGCGGAATATTTCCCCAGGCGTATTCGTCTTTGTCTCCATAGATGACAAGCGTGGGTTTTTTTATTGATTTGAAGTGACGAAAGAGAGGCTCTTTGGAGAGTTTTATTTTTTTAATAACTTCATAAAAAGGGAAGATGTTGTAATCGCCGTCGGGATTCGCGATGTCGTAGAAGCTCGCATATGAGAATATAAGAGGCAGGAGATTTGGGATTATATCCTCACCTCTCCCGTTTTTTATTTTTTGTTTCGCGGTTTTTAGAGTTTTCCAAAATGTATTTTTTCCGAGAAGGTCGTAGTAGATTCCCGTGTCGTCTCCGCCACAGAGAAGGATGTATGTTTGTATTTCGTTTTTTGGTTTGTAGAAGTTGTAGACGCAGATTTTGTTCGCGCCCGTTGAGGAGCCCGCGAGATAGAGCGTTTTGCATCCGCGTTTTTTTAGAAAGGCAATCGCGCCCTCAATGTCTTCAACGCACTCCTTGATTTTTTCGTGCGCCATGCCGCACTTTTTCCCGCTTATTTTTTCGTTTTTTTCAACATCAAGTTCGTGGACTATGTGCGCTCCGCGGTTGTTGAAGTAGAGGGTGGAAATCCCTTTTTTTTCAAGCGCTTCCGCGACGGGAAGCTTGTTTTTTGTATTATAAAAGACGGATGAACCTCCGTTGCCGTGGAGATAGATGAGGGCGCGAGCGGATTTTTTCACTTCGTAAAAAAGCCCCGGGAGAGTTAGGCCGTCTTTGGTTTTGAATTCAACAAAATTCGGGGGCAGTGTTTCTTTATTTCGCATCTGTCCATTATACTGGAGAGAGGAAAGGATATGAAAGAGAGAAATTTTCAACAGTTGCTGGACGCGCGTGGACGTCTCGGCAAGTTTCTTTGCGTCGGGCTTGATAGCGAATTTAGCAGGATTCCTTTGTCCGCGCGGACTGATAGCATCGCGGATTCTATTGCAGGGTTTAATCGGGCAATTGTTGAGGCGACGAAGGATTTTGTGTGCGCGTACAAACCGAACGTCGCTTTTTATGAGGCGTATGGGGACGAGGGATATTCCGCTTTGCGACGGACTGTTCTTGATATTCATACCATCGTGCCGGATGTGCCGGTGATTCTTGACGCAAAGCGCGCGGATATCGGCAGTACGAATGCCAATTACGCGAAGATGGCATTTGAGTATATTCAAGCTGACGCGATTACGGTTCATCCGTATCTTGGAGGGGAGGCACTTTTGCCCTTCCTTACGCGAGCGGAGAAGGGCGTTATTGTACTTTGTCGCACATCCAATTTGGGAGCAGGCGAGTTTCAGGATTTATTAGTAAATAGCGAACCTCTTTATCGTTTTGTCGCGCGCCGAGTCGCGAGTAAGTGGAATAAAAATGGTAACTGCGGACTTGTTGTCGGGGCAACGTATCCCGACGAGCTTCACGAAGTTCGTGAAATTGTCGGCGACATGCCAATTCTTATTCCGGGCATTGGCGCGCAGGGCGGCGATTTGCAGAAAGTTGTTTCCGCGGGCAGGGATAGCCACGGACGAGGCATTATATTAAGTTCTTCACGCGGTATTCTATTTGCTTCCGATGGCGTGGATTTCGCGGAAGCCGCCCGACGCGAGACGGAGAAGCTTCATACGCTTATTAGTCAATATATGCGAATATAAAGAATATGAACGAGCAGGAAATGATACAAATTTTGAATGAGGTTGGAGCGATTATTACCGACAGCCATATTGTGTATACTTCCGGGTTACACGGCGCGACGTATATAAATAAGGACGCGATTTATCCTCATATCGCGCTTACGTCTCGTCTTTGTCGCGCTATTGCCGAACGGTTTTTGGAAGACAATGTGGAAGCTGTTATCTCTCCAGCAATTGGGGGCGTGATTCTTTCGCAGTGGACGGCACATCATCTTACGGAGATGAGCGGGCGTGAGGTTTTGGGGGTTTATGCCGAGAAGTCTGATGGTGGTATGTTTATTATCAAGCGCGGTTATGACAAGCTTATTGTTCATAAGAATGTTTTGGTCGTGGAAGATATTTTGAATACCGGCGGGTCGGCGAAGAAGGTGATTGAGGCAACACGCGCAATCGGCGGGAAGGTTGTCGGGCTTGGCGTTCTTTGCAATCGCGGAGAAGTGGCGCCTCAAGATGTGGCGAATGTTCCAAAACTTATCTCTCTTATCAATTTGAAGTTTGAGACATGGGAGGAGGCGGTTTGTCCTCTTTGTAAGCGAGGCGTTCCTATTAACACGGATGTCGGCAGAGGACGCTTGATTCCTCGCATATAAATGTATGAATATTATTCTCGCGGCGGTTATCTCTTTGGACGGGAAGATTACGCGTCACAATGAGACGGGCGCGATTTCTTGGAATTCTATTGAGGATAAGAAGCATTTTGCCCGGCTTATCGCGAAGAGCGACGCGATTATTATGGGGAGGAAGACATACGAAGCGGCGCGGAAAATTATAGTCTTGTCGCCCAGAAGACTTCGTATTGTTCTTACGCGAGCGCCCGAGAAATATAAAAAAGAAGCCGTTTCTCGCGAGCTTGAATTCTCAAAAGAGTCTCCCCGCCAAATTATTCGTCGTCTTCAAAAAATGGGGCGTCGCAAAATTTTGATTGTCGGAGGAGGGGAGATATACGCGCTTTTTTTGAGGGAGGGGCTGGTTTCCCGAATAGAGCTTACGATTGAGCCAAAGATATTCGGAACGGGAGGAAATTTTCTCGCGCCTCTTCAGATGAAGAAAGAATTTCGTTTGGTTTCGGCGCGGCGATTAAACAGGCGAGGAACTTTGCTTTTGACGTATGATGTGATTTCCACGACTTAGAATGTTATTGTTTTTCCGTCAAAGGCGGATTTAATTTTCACCGTACCGGTTCCGGGTGTTATTTCGCCGATTACTGTGGCATTTTTTGTTTTTGAGAGTATTGCTGATACCTCTTTTTTTGGAGTAGAAAATATAAAACCTATTCCGCAATTGAATGTTTGGTACATGTCTTTGTTTGCCATCCCTTTTTTGTGGATTTCATAAAATATTTTTTGAGGCAGGAGGCTTTTGGGGTGTTCTATATTAGCGTTCGCTTTCCCCAATATATCTTTCAGTTTGGTAAAGGCGCCGCCTGTGATGTGCATTAAACCGTTTATTTGATGTTTGGAGGAGAGGCTTAGAATTGTATCAAGGTATATCGCTGTCGGCGTTGTAAATTCGTGTCTTTTTATATTTCCGAACATTTTTCGTATCGCGGTGAAGCCGTTTGAGTGAAGACCGGAGCTTTTGAGACCTATTAGAATGTCGCCAATTTGAAACTTGTTTGGTTTAGGATTTTTTACAAACCCCGAAACGGTCATACTAATATCAAGTCCCTCCGTATTGTTATGAAAAGAGTTTTCTCCTCCTGCGATTGCTATCTTGTATTTCAGGCATTGCCGAACCAGCTCTTGAATTATTTTGAAGATTCGTTCGTTTTCAAGCGGAACTGTGATGTGATTTGAAAGCTTGTAGGGGATTGCCCGAATGATCGCGAGGTCGTTTAGGTTCATCGCCAGGGCGTCAATAACTGCGGCTTTAAATGTTCCTTCTTTCCAGTGATAGAATCCTTTCGTGCCTATGCCGTCGGTGTGGTCAACTTCCGGATAGGAAACCTTTTTTTGAATAATGGGATAGGTGTTGAATGTTACCGAAACGTAGGGGGTTTGCCAGGTTTTTTTAATTTCGTTGATGATTTTTTGCTTGTAGGGTTTGAAGGGTTTGTACATGAGATTTTTACCATTATAGGAAGCTTTGTTTTATGACTTTCAGCGCGTTTTTATTCGCGGGGTCAATGACAATTTTTTCCGCTTCATCAAACGTGAGCCATTTTGTGTCGTGAAATTCGCGCGGGTCAATATTAAAGTCATCTCCGTTTGTTTCCATTATAAACCAAATATCAAAGTGTGTTTTGCAGGGCCTTGTGCTGTTTTCTATGTTGGTAATGGTAAAGAGAAAAGAAGGCGGGAGTTCTTTGAAAAAGTTTTCTACGCCTAATTCTTCGTGGATTTCGCGATTTAGCGTTTGCCAAAGCGTTTCGCCTTTATCAATATGTCCGCCAGGAGCAAACCAGAGACCGGATTTTTTGTGGTGAACGATAAAAACCTTTTTGTTTTTCGGATTGTAGGGCAGAAAATAGGCGCAAAAGTGGCTTTCCGGATTTTCGTCTCTTGTAAGCGCGTCCTTTTTTAACCGTTTTAGATAGAGTTCGCGGACCTCTTCATTTTTGCAGGCTGAAGTTTTCAGGATGTTTAAGATTTGAGAGTGAAGCATATTTTGGCGGTGAAAACATTCCAGCATTCTCAAGAATGTTGGAATGTTTACGCTTTGTTATTTAATATCAAAATAATTTTTTCTGGTTTTGTGAGCCTTGAATAGTGGAGAACAATCTTATCATCATACAAACGATGTGGGTGTGCTACAATCAGAGTATATGACTGAAGATGAGCAAAGGCAAGACAATGTTGCTTTTGTGGATGGGCAAAATTTATATATGAGCACCACGATGGCGGACAAGCCATGGCACATTGATTTAGCCCGACTTCGCGTATATTTGAAGAGAAAATACAAAGTTGAGAAAGCGTACTATTTTTTGGGTTTTACACAAGAAGATCGCCGCGAACTTTATGACGAAATACAAGAAGCGGGATTTATTCTCCAATTCAGGGAGCATAGTTCAGTAATGCTTGGCAAAAAGAAAGGAAATGTTGATACCGATATTGTTTTCGCCGTCATGAAAGCGTTATATCGTAATGAAGTATTTGGAGGGGTTGTTTTGGTGTCGGGCGACGGAGATTATAAAATGTTGGTTGATTTTTTAATTGAGGAAAATAAGTTTGGGAAAATACTTTTTCCGAACCAAAAAAGAGCATTTTCTTTATATAAACGTATAGCGTTGAGATACAAAGCCGATTTAAGTGCCGAATTAGTAAGAAGGAAGATAGAAAAAGAAAAGGGCTCCTTAGGTAGTTAGCCGTTCGGATCCCTTTTCGTCGTGATGTTTATATGTTAAACAATAGCATTAATGGTGTCAATTGCGAGAAAGTCAACATTAATTACTTAAGGCTGGCTCTTGTGATGGAGCCAAAATAGCCTTTTGCCGGAACGATTCCCAGACTTGCTTGATATTCTGCGAGGGCGTTTTGAGTGAGCGTTCCAAAGTATCCCGTGCTTCCCGCCTTCGCGAGAGCGAGAGCTACGGGGCCGGTATTTTTTTTGATTAAGTATCGTTGCAGAAGTTGTACCGCGCTTCCTTCCGAACCGATTTTGAGGTCTATATTTATTGAGGCAAGACTAAGTGTTTCGTTTGTTTTTTGGGAATGTTGCGAGATTATTTCGGACGGCACAACTTCTCGTGATAAAAGGCTTAACATATGCGTTTTTGTAACGGGGCCGAAGTATCCTTGAGCGGGAAAAATGTCTACCGACGCTTGGTATTCCGCGAGGGCGTTTTGCGTGAGCGTTCCAAAGTATCCCGTGCTTCCCGCCTTCGCGAGAGCGAGAGCTACGGGGCCGGCACTCTCTTTAATTAAGATTTCTTGAAGGAGACGCACGCTCTCGTTCTGCTCTTTTGCTTTTATGTTTGTATCTATCAGCCGAGCTTTCGCGAGAATATCCTCGTTTTCCAGTAGCCATGTGATGATTTTTGGCAGTGTTTGTTTTGTGGTTTGCGCTTCTTTGATGAATTCCGGATATTCGCTTATGACGTGAATGGCAACAGAAAACGCCGTGTCTGATTTGTCTATTATCCTGCTTAATATCTCTATTCTTTCTTCCAGAGAAAATTCTTTCGTAAGGCGCGGATAGGGATTTGTCGCGATTCCCGTGTAATAGATGCCGAGGTGGAGATGCGGTAGTGTCCATCTGGCATTTCCCGTATTTCCGACATATCCAATTACATCGCCGCGCGAGAGTGTTTGCCCCGCTATTATGTTAGGGGCAACTTCATCAAGGTGGGCGTAATAAAATTGTTCGCCTCCGGGGTTCGCGGTTAACACAAAATTTCCACCCCGATTATCATAGCCGATGTTTGTGATGACCGCGTCTGTCGGAGAGATGATGAACGCGCCCCGCGGAGCTATGATATCTATTCCCTTATGCACTCGTCCGTTTTGGCGTTTGTGATTCCATGAGTTTTCGGTTTCATTTGGTTTTATGTTGAAAAGTATTGGTATGTATATGTCTTCCGACGGATTTGGATTTAGAGCCCTTACCTTGTCTTGAACATCCTCGGGTATTCTAAAAAGAAACCCCTCAATCGCGTCGTCGGATATTGTTTGGAGAGTTGAGGAAGAATCCATAGGAAGGGTGGAGGAGGGTTCTGTGAGCGCGATTGTGGAGGATACGGCGAGCGGGGAGACTGGAATTTCCTCGGCGCGCGCTATGTTGGAAGGAGCTTGTTTTACGAGAATACTCACTATTCCAAAGGCCAGAAGCATCGCAAAAGCCTTTTGTTTCTTGAGGTTTGATATGCCCATACGCGTTTTTCTATTCTACCATGTATAGCAAGATATGTCTCGGGGGTCTAGTGAAATTAAAAAAGAAAACATAAAAAACGTTGCACTTTTTCCACGATCGTGGAAAAAGTGCAACGTAAGTTGCGCAGCAATATCTTGCTCTGTCCAGGTTCAGATACATATGAGACACTAGGTTTGTAAAGTAATGATGTTTCGCGTCGGCATTCGACCTTGTTCCAATTTCGCCAGATATTCTTTTGGGGTGAGATAGCTTAACGCTTCGTGCGGTCTCACGTTGTTCCAAACATCTTGCCATACTCGTATTCTCTCGCGCATAACAGGGAGGAGCATGGAAATGTTCCCTTGCCGGTAGAATTCTCTCTCATCTGCCCCGTGAGAGATTTCAACGTACGTATTCTGTTTCGGATGTCTGGGGTATGTGAAGAAGTGAGACAGATTGAGTTCCCGACACCTCTTTTCAAACTCCTTCTGAAACGGAGCTCCATTGTCTGTCTGAACAGCCCGAATCGGAAAAGAGAACCCCTAGAGACACTCTTCAAGAAACAAGGCTCCATTTCTTGACGACTCGGAGGCATACACCCGAAGAACTCTTGTTTTTGAAAGCACGTCAATGGCGGTGAATTGATAGAGCTTCTTTCCTCCGGGAAGCATGATGTGTTTCGTATCCATCTGTACCATATCACCAGGTGAAGATATCCTCATTCCATGCGGGAACCTTGCTCTTGGATGGAGAGCCGCTCTTCTTCGTTTCTCTGATATCTTCTTTGCGATCATACCGCGACGTTTCAAAATTCTTCCTATGGTGCTTGCGGAAACCATCACTCCTTCTCGTTTCAGAAGGACATGGAGCTTGTGCTTTGACCACGCAGGATGCTCTCTGCGCAGGGAAACGATGCGTGCCGCCACTTCAGGCGGAGTTGTCGGTTTGCGGAGACGCTTCGGTCTTCGCGACTCCTCATTCAGTCCCAGAAGTCCGCGCGTGCGATATCGTTCAAACCATCGGTGCATCGTTGCGCGTCCGATGCCAAAATGACGGGCAGTGAGAGCGGTGTTTTTTCCATGAGCTCTGTGCCAGTCGAGAATGTTGATCCTGTATCTTGCTTCTTTCGTCAACCTTTCCCCAAGAAGGGCAGAACGCGCGATGGATGTCGCTCCGGGGAAGACTGTTCCGTATATGGTCATATGACGACCACTGTATCTTCCTTTCATCTTTTTTGAGAAGCGCTATGTGTATCATATGTTATGAACCAGTACATGCTCTTTTCACGGCGCTATTTATGTGTTATTCTGCAGTCGTTATGTTTCGCGATAAAAATTTTTTGAAATATATTCGGCAGTTTAGGTATGTTGTATTGGTCGCGGGTATCGCGATTTTGATACCGTCCTTTTATTTGAAAAAGGCGAGTCAGACTGTTGAGGTGGTCGTTTCCAACGGAGAAAACACGAAGATTCAATTTGCTTACGGCAGTTGGCCGGCGCTAGAAAACGCCCGCTTTTTTGAAAAAGTAAAACAGGATTTTGTTTCAAAGCAAACTGATTTTATTGAGGCGGACCTTTCCGCGATGTTGGTGCGCATGTATAGAAAGGGAGCGCTTGTGAAGGAGGTGCCAATTGTTTCCAAGGGGAAACCGGGTTCCTGGTGGGAAACTCCCGCGGGATTGTATAAAATTGAAGCAAAAAAAGAAAGCCATTATTCTTCTTTTGGACACGTCTATTTGCCGTATAGCATGCCTTTTCAGGGAAATTTTTTTATTCACGGGTGGCCACGCTATGAAAATGGCAAACCCGTGCCGGAAGGATATTCCGGTGGTTGTATTCGTCTTTCTGATGAGAATGCAAAAGAGGTTTATTCGTTCGCGAGCGTTGGAATGCCCGTGCTTGTGTATGAGCAATCTTTTGGAAGCGACCCTAGTAGGCAGGATTTTTCCTATACCTTTAAACAGCCACAAGTAAGCGCCGTGAGTTATCTTGCCGCTGATTTGGAGAACAACTTTGTGTTTCTTGAAAACAAGCCGAGTGAGCGACGTTCCATCGCGTCGCTTACCAAGCTCATGACCGCGCTTGTTGGAGTGGAATATATCAATGTTGAGCGTGAAGTAACCATCACCCCTTCTATGCTGGTTGAAACGGGTATTCCGCGTCTTAAGGCGGGAGACCGTTTTTCTGTTCTTGACGTTCTTTCGGCTCTGCTTATGGAATCATCCAATGAGGCGGCGAGGGCGGTAGCGGTGTCGCTCGGTGAAAAGCGATTTGTACAGCTTATGAATACTAAAGCCGTCGCGATTGGCATGAAGCAGTCTGCGTTTGTAGATACATCGGGCGCTCTCTTGGGTAATGTTTCAACCGTAGAAGATTTGTTCGCGCTCGCAAAATATCTCTATTACAACCGAAGTTTTGTTCTGCACATGAGCGTAGGAAAAGAAAGTCGCGCTGTGTATGGCCTATCGGCATTTAAGAATCTCAAAAATCTTAATGCTATTCCCAGTTTACAGGGAATGGTGGGTGGCAAGACAGATGATGGCGATACGGCGAGCGATGGCATGCTCGCGGTATTTGAGATTACTATTGGAGGGAAGAAGCGACCGATTGCCATTATTGTGCTTGGGTCTCGCGACGGCAAGCGAGACGTGGAGGAGGTGTTTCAGTACGTCTTGTCAAATTATGAAAGAAAGGATAGTAGCGCGTTAGATGAAAACGCGGCGCTATAGGTTGAGTTTACGGGATAAATTTTTTGAAGACATCGGCGAGTTTTTCAACGACGCCTACTTTTATGTCTTCCTCGGTTTTTACGGGATGCTTTGAGATAATCGCGCGCGGAGGAGTGTGGAGATTTTTTACCGAGTCAATGATAAAATCCAAGAATTTTTTCTGTTCCGCTTCGCGCTCCTGATTTATATTTTCTTTTAGCAGTACGCGATACGCCTCAAGAGAGCGCGCCATCATTGATTTGAAAGAGTATTCTTCCAGGTATTCCCGCTCCCTGTTGTGTTGGGCGTGAAAGAAGATGGCGGAGTATATAAGGGGAAGGGTGAGGGCGAGTTCCACCCAAAGGATTATGCTAAATCCCATTTCGGTCGTGAGGCTGAAGGCGAAGAGCGCGATGCAGAGGAGAAGGATGTTATTTATAATAAAGCAGTTCCGCCACATATTCTTTGATTTTTCCAGCTCTATTTTTCGTTCCTCAAAGATATTGAAGGGCGATTCCGTTGATGTTGTGTTTATTTTTATTCTCTTTCCCATGCATTTGATTATATCATATGTTATACTATATGTTAATGAGGATTTTGAAGGACAATAGATTTTTATTTATTATCGTAGGCATTTTGCTTGTTGTGCCGTTTTCCGGTTTTGCCCAGTCTTTGGATTTGTCGTCAGTTATAAAACAGCTTCAAGAACAGATTGAGGCGTTGCAGAAGCAGGTTGTTTCACTGCAATCCCAGCTTCAAGTCGCGAAAGAAGAAATAGCGGAGGTAAAGACAGAATTAAAGCTTACTAATTCTCTCGTTCGTGGCTCATTTGGTGATGAAGTAAGAGCTTTGCAGGAGTTTTTGAAGCAGTTCCCAGATATTTACCCAAGCGGACTCGTAACTGGTTATTTTGGTCCGCAAACGGAACTGGCTGTCAAGAAGCTTCAGGAGAAACAAGGAATTGAGGCGGTCGGCATTGTCGGTCCCAAAACGCTTTCTAAAATTAACGAGCTTATTGCTTATGGAGCGGGCACCTCGGGCGTGGTTCCGCCCGGACTTCTCATAGCTCCCGGTATTCAGGCGAAGCTCGCGACTACAACAATTTTGATTGTAAGTTCAACCTCACCAAACACGACGACCACACTTCCTGTTGTTGCGCTCCCCTTACCTTTGCCAGTGACAAGTTCAACGTCTCCATTTTCCACAACGACGACGCCTGTGGTAACGCCGGCACCTGTTGTGACTTCAACTCCCGCGCCAGCTACACCATCAATAGCGCCCGTTTTTTCTGTAGCTTCGCCGGCAAGTGGCGCGACGTGGAATAAGGGCAACACCTACAGTATTCAATGGTCTAATACCGGTTTGGTTGTTTCTAATGTTAGGATTAGTCTTTACAAAAATGGCGCGACTTATTCGTCTGACCCATTTATTGCCATTGATGTTCCCAATAGCGGGAGTTATAGCTGGCAGGTTTTTTCCTCGTTATCCGACGACTCAAATTATTCCGTGAGAGTTTTTAATTCCGCCTATCCGAATAATTGGGGAGATAGCGGTTTGTTTAGTATAATCGCGACTACGACAGCAACTACGGCAACGACTACTACGTCAACGGCAACTACGACAACAACCACTACGGCTACAACAACTACTACAACCACTCCGATTATTACCGTTACCTATCCCAACGGAGGAGAGACGCTGGGATATTTGAGCTACGGCTTCTATTACAATTCAAGTAATGTTAGCAGAGTTGGTTTTAAGGTTCTTAAGGGTTCGCAGACTGTTTATGAGAGCACTACTCCGACCACAGCCGGAACGAGATTATCTTTTTCGCCGTTTCCCGATAACTCCGCGTGGTCCGCGTATCAATCGGGAAGTGATTATAAAATAAGAGTTTTTGATTGGGACAATTCAAGCGTGTATGACGACAGCAACAATTATTTTAGCGTAGACGTGACCGATCCCGTTGTTTCCAACCTCTCCGTTTCACTAATTACCGAGAACTCCGCCGTTATTACTTGGACAACCGATGAGCCCGCCAACTCGCAAGTAAATTATGGGAGCACATCCTCAAATTGGGCACTGACTCCCATAGATTACACTAAGGTTACCTCGCATTCCGTTACGCTTACCGGTTTGACAAGCGGTACGCTTTATAAGTATAGAGTTATGTCAACGGACGACTTGGGAAATACAACTCAAACTCCAACATATCCTTCGGAGTACACGTTTACGACTACCGCTATAGCCGCTTCTGTCACGATCACTTATCCCAATGGCGGAGAAACATGGGAAACGGGTCAAAACTACACTATTACTTGGAATTCAACTGGCAATATCAATGGCGTACTGTTATTTTTAGCCAATGAAGCAGGGCAGGTTTTTGTTACAAATTTAGTTAATGTCTACGGCAACCCCGGCAGCACTCAATGGGGCGTTTCTTCTTCTTTCTTAGGACGTTATAGAATATTAATCCACGGTTGCTCGGCTTTAAACTGCACGGTTGGCAATACTAAAAGCACTGAAAGCAGTGTTGCTAGCGATTTAAGTGATAGCTATTTTAATATAGTTTCCGCAACAAGTTCCGCAAACCTTGCCAATTCTAATTTGGCTTCACTTTTGGAATTACTTGCCTCGCTTCTTCAAAATCTTCAGCAGACGTTGAGATAGCTTGTTTTTGAAACTTATTTCTTAGGAATTCCTCCTCCTCTTCCGTCCCGCTAAGCGGGACTTTTTCGGAGTCACGGACTTTTCTTTCTCCCCGTTAAGTGGGACGGAAAAGTTCCGTTCAAAACCCTTTTCCAGCATAGTAAATACAAAACAAGCGTATCCTTGTGATACGCTTGTTTTGTATTGGCTAGGGGTGCTGGACGAAGTTAGAACCCTTCTCCTGCAAGGAAAATCGTCTTTTTCATACAGCTTTGTTCTTTGATTTTACCGTATTGCAGGATTCAGTAGTAATTGCCATCGACAGGACTTGAACCCGCAACTATTGACTTTTTTTGACAGTTGCTATAATTATGGTGTTCATTGAAAATCAATGAGGCGAGCATTTTGGACGCCAAATACTTGGTTTCTAAAGTGCTCGTCTCAATTTCTGAGACGGCCGTAGTCCCGCACGATGCGGGATAATTCCAAACCATAAGGAGGTGTGCGATGAGAAAGTCGCATACTGCTGGTTGGGCCTCGGATGCCCCGACGCCTGCCCAGCTCAAAGAGCTGTTTTCCCAGATTGCGAGCGGCCGTATCAACAAGCGGCGGCTCCAGACCTTCCTGCGAAGCGGGATGGTTTTCAAGAACGAGGAGATTGCTCGCCTGATTCTTGGAGACGACATCGTCTTCCCAGACGAAGTCGCTGAGAGTCGCGGGCTCTCCTACACCGACGCCCAGCTCAAGCACTTTGCGGAGATGATGCCTTCGGAGGAGGTGCTTCGCTGGTGCAAGACCAACGGCTACGCCATTGTAGCGGGGCCCCCGTCGCCGATGGGACTACTAGAGGTTCGAACTTTCAAGTCCGAACACTTTTACTCGAAGGGTGGCGGGTGGTATGGGGGGGGTCACGCCTTCGGCAACGGCGACAGGGCCGAGACCGAGTGGCTCGCCATCCGCAAGGAGCCCGTTCCGAACTCTCTCAATCAGAGCTGGAGCGAGCAACTGCGGCTTCTTTCGAAGGACGAGCAAGTTCCGAACACTGGCGAGATGAGCTGGTTCATCACGACCTTCTACGAGGTGCGTGGCGTGCGGCTCTTCGAGGAGGTCTATGTTCGGACCTCCTCTGTCACTTCGGGCGGCAGCCGTGTCCTTGTCGGCCGCTTCGACGAGGTCGGGCTCTATGTCAGCGGCTGCTGGGACGGCGGCCGCCGCTACAGCTTCGGTTTGGCCGCCTCTCGGAAAAGTTCTGAACCTTGAAGTCTTGAGGGCTTGACCCTCTTGAATACTTGAGCTTCCGTCCGATTTTTTTTCGGCGGAAGCTCTTTTCTTTTGTTTTTCAAAAAGTTATTCTGTAAATGTTCTGCTAATGCAGGTGCGGCTACGGTTTCACCTCGCAGGACATCCCATCTTTGAGATTTCACCAGAGTATCGTCGCCTACGGGTTACGATAGCGCGTGAACCAGACGGAGATAGAACTTCTTGCTCATCTTTAGTGGAGATAGCGAAAACATCGCTTGCTCCCGAATAAAATACAGGAAAGAGAGGATATAAGCCTTTGGCAGTAAACCTCAATTTCCAGTGCCACGGACGAGGATGGGCAAACCATGTCACTTCGGACGGCAACCGTGTCAATGTCGGCAACTTCGACGAGAACGGGCTCAATGTCAACAACTACTGGGACGACAACCGCAACTACAACATCGGTTTGGCCGCCTCTCGGCAGTCATTCTCCGTCAATGTGAAATACCCTCGGAAAGGAGGGTATTTCATTTAACGCTCTTTAGTTGACCTAATCCAACCACCAAGCTGTCTTCCGATTTCATCAACCGTCTCCTGCCACTTAATGTATTTGTTGACATCAATAACTTTTACTTCTTTACAAAGCCGTAAGAACACTCGCAGAAAGTTTAGTTTGACGCTGGTTTTTTCTAACACGGGTAGTTTTTCGGTCTTTGAAAGCTGACTTGCCCAAAGCAAATTTTCCAATACATCTAAAGTAATGTTTTCGCATCTCTGCCAAAGCGTGTGGCGGTCTTGTTTCTTAACATTGTTTCGGTAAGCATAAAACTCCTTATACAGCTCGTAAGTTATTTTGAAAATTGGTATATCAAAATCATCCATATTATGAAAATCTATAAAAATGTTTTTGAAAAAATCATCTCACTGGAAAATCTGTTTTCGGCGTGGGATAAGTTTAGTAGCGATAAAAAGAAAAAACGGGATGTTGTTGAGTTTGAATGGGAGCTTGAGCAAAACATTTTTCAGCTTCATCGGGATTTGAAAAATAAAAAGTATAAGCACGAAACATATACTTCGTTTTATATTCAAGACCCCAAACAGAGGCACATTCACAAAGCTATAGTCAGAGATCGAGTGCTCCATCACGCAATTTTCAGCGTGTTGAATCCTATTTTTGAGCCGACATTTATCGCACATTCGTTGTCGTGTCGTGTCGGCAAAGGAACGCATAAAGGAGTAGATATTTTGGGCAGCATAACGAAGGCAGTCAGCCACAACATTCATAAGTCTTGTTTCGCTCTTAAATGCGACATTAAGAAATTTTTTGGGACAGTTGACCATGCTATCCTTATGACCCTGCTTACAAAACGAATCAAAGACGCCGATGTGATGCTGGTTCTTAAAGAAATCGTAGAGAGTTTCAAATCCGAATACTCTAATCTTTTTCAAGCAAAGGGACTGCCCATCGGTAATTTGACTTCCCAGCTTTTTGCTAATATCTATCTCAACGAGTTTGACCAATTTGTTAAACATCGCTTGAAGATTGAAAATTACGTTCGTTATACGGACGACTTCGTAATAATTTCTGACAGCAAAACTTTTCTTGAAAATCTTATTGAACCAATCAGAAAATTTTTGCACGATAGGCTGGCTTTGGAACTTCATCCCAGAAAAGTCAGTATCCGCAAATTGCACTGGGGCGTAGATTTTCTCGGCTATATTGTTCTCCCACACCATCGCTTGTTGCGGAGAAAAACTAAACAACGAATTTTGAGGAAACTGCATAAAAGAGTTTCTGAATACAAAAGCGGTATTATTACGAAACAAACACTGGAACAATCTCTCCAGTCTTATCTCGGTGTTCTTTCTCATGCGAATACTCATAAATTTGGCGATGAATTAAAAAATCAATTCTGGTTTTGGTTAAGTGAATAAAGTTACTCCACGCCTCAACTCACTATTGTTTAGAATTACCAGAAGCCAAATTTGTTGCTGGTGGTTGGGGTTTCTTAACTTCTAACGAGTTTCTGAACCTTTGCCACCAGCGACAAATGAAGCTCGTAAAATTGCCGCAAGGTTAGAGCCTGCGAAAAAGCCAGTGAATAAAAAGAAAATCGGGCAATTGTATGCCCGAAGTCCAGTAATGCTGCCGGGCAGGGATTCGAACCCCGGTACTCGCCTCCAAAGGGCGATGTCCTACCGCTAGACGACCCGGCAATAAGTTCTTTTTACCATGTTTTTTTGATTTTGGGAATTTTAAGCGGTTTTTTGGTTTAGACTTTCAATCAGAGCAATTTCTAGCGGGATAATGGGGAAGTTACTGTATCTCATCTGACCGTACGCTTTCAGGAGATTTTTTAGGGTTTCAATGTGGGAGTTTTTGAAAAGTTTGGAGTGTCCCTTAATTTTTTGGAGGTGCTCTCCGACGAGTTCGTTTTCAAGATGAACGGACATCATCGGGTCAAACTTAAGAACCGCCGTGTTGCGGAAGTGAATGATGAGGTCTTTGGTTAGCTGGACGAGATTCGTTCCCTCCTCCGCTATGTTTGAAAGATAATCAAGCGTTCCTTCTAGCTCCCCTTTCAGGATTTTTTCCGCGAAGTTCGCTATTTTATGAAAGCCTACTTTGCCGAGCGTGCTTTCAATCGCTTCTGTTGTGATTTCGTTTCCTTTTAGGCTAATCATCTGGTCAAGAAGGGATTCGGCGTCGCGGAAGCTTCCTTCGCCGGAGGAGGCGATCAGCTCAAGCGCGTCATCGGATATTTTTATTTTTTCCGCGCTCGCGATTTTCTTTAACTTCTCAATGATTATTTTCAGCGTCGGGTGTTTGAACTGGAACTTTTGCGTGCGGGAGGCGATTGTCGCGGGAATTTTTTCTATTTCGGTTGTCGCGAGAATGATGATGACATACGAGGGGGGCTCTTCCAGCGTTTTCAAAAGAGCGTTCGCGGCTTCTTTGGTAAGCTGATGCGCTTCGTCAATGATAAAAACCTTGTGTTTTAAAACAGAGGGCGAGACGCGGACGTGTTCTTTTAGAGCGCGCATCTCATCTATGCCTCTGTTTGAGGCGGCATCAATTTCAATGACGTCCAATGCGTTTCCGATATCAATAGATTTGCAGGCGTGGCAGGCGTTGCACGGCTCACTCCCGACGCTACGGTTGGGATTTTGACCCCCTTTGGACATCGGAGCCTCCGCTAATTGTTTTTGGCGCGCTTCACAGTTCGCGATTTTCGCGATAAGGCGGGCAATTGTTGTCTTCCCCGTACCGCGGGGGCCCGAAAAGAGATAGGCATGGGCGATTCTATCTTGGCGCGCGGCTTCCTGTAGAATTCGCACGATGACTTCGTGGCCGATGAGATCGGCGAAAGTGGCGGGGCGATATTTTCTGTATAAAGCTAACATGATGTAAATATAGCCCAGAAAATAGTAAAAAAGAAGCGGGCTCAATTATATTCTTCCCATTTTTTCATTACGCTTCACTGTACTAGTACGGTGAAGCGTGAGAGTTTACGCGCTTTTTAAGCGCGTGCGTGAATGTTCCGCCGGCGTTATACTGTTGTTGTGAGGAAGATGTTGGTGATATGCATGATGTTGGTTTTAAGCGCTGGAGCTTATTATGTTTGGAGCGCAAGGTTGGTTGATGAGAACGTGAGATATGAGAAACAAGATATGGGAACATTATTATTAACAAGTCTGGTTTTTGAACACAATGGGGTGATTCCCGCGAAATATACCTGTGACGGGGACGATATAAATCCACCACTTGAGATTTCCGGCGCGCCGGAAAAGGCGAAGAGTTTGGTTTTGATTATGGACGATCCGGACGTGCCGAAAAATTTGCGGGCGGACGGAATGTGGGTTCATTGGGTTGTATTTAATATTCCGCCAGATGTTGCCAAGATTTCGGAGAATACGAAGGCTTTCGGTGTGTATGGGAAGGGTACGAGCGGTGAGATGGGGTATCAAGGGCCCTGCCCGCCGGATAGGGAGCATCGGTATTTTTTTAAGGTTTACGCTTTAGATGTGATTCTTGATTTGAAGGCTGGCGCGATGAAAGAGGAGGTTGAGACTGCTATGAACGGGCATGTTTTAGATAAGGCAGAGTTTGTTGGTCTGTATGAGAGAGCGACTCACTAACACCTCTTTGTTTATTTTTTATGGGAAAAGAACATTCCAACATTCTCAAGAATGTTGGAATGTTCTTGGGGAATGTTTGATGGGTATTTGTCGTTTTTATGTTTGAGATTTGTGTATGATTCAATGGCATTAGTGGAATGTATGAATGCTAATTGTGAATTTTTAAATCGCAATAATAAACCCGCGTTACATAAACGCGAGTGGGTTTCTAGTTCGTGAGCCAAGTATTGACTGCCACTATCACGGCTGGCAGTAAGAGTAGTGCCAGCCAACCCAATTTTTTCATGGTCATCACCTCCCTTCTATTTGAATGTTACTACAATGAATTTTTTTGGTAAATATGAGTGGACAAGGCACGCGAGCATGAAGATGCGGTATTATGGTTTGAGTGAGCAGAGAGTGATACGGGTGATACGCGCGCCATTTAGATGTGAGGAGGGGGTGTTGGAGAAGGCGATTGCCGTGATGCAACCCAACAAGGTGATAAAGACGGAGAGGGGAAGGCCGGTGGAGTGGAGGGAGGAGATTTGGGCGATGTATCTCCTTGCTGACGAGCGAGGAGATTTGAAATCCGATCCGCTAGCTGGCGGACGAAATACGAAACTTGCGAATTTTGGAATTTCGGACAAGAAAATTAAAATTATTACGGTGTGGCGCTATCCTGGGACGAGTAAGGAGAGAGACCCAATTCCCGCCGATATTATTCAAGAGTTACGAAGTTTGTTGTAGTTTTGTTTCTTTTGTTTTCTGTATGTGTTGTGGTGTTGTATTATTGTATTACTGTACTAGTACGGTGATTACAGAAGAGACTCTGATTAAAAAAATTTAAGGAAGGCGCGCGCCTTACTTAATTGGTTTGGCACCTGAGTGCCTTAACGCCCGACCCCTCCCAAAGGAAGGAGACAGAGCTTGCCTATTACCCAAACAGCGTAAAGAAAAAGGATGACAACAGATATCTTCATCTTTTTCTCCTCCTTCTTGTTTGATTATGATTTTAAAACAAAATTTTTTCAATAGGTCGGCGCTTGAGGTCGCTCCGGAGCTTTTGGGGAAGTTTTTGGTTCGGAAGCACAAAGGCAAAACTATTGTTGGCATGATTAGGGAGGTAGAGGCGTATAACGGGCCTTTTGATAAAGCTTCGCACGCGTCAAAGGGGCGCACGCCGAGAACGGAAATCATGTTTGGTCCGCCCGGATATTTTTATATTTATTTATGTTATGGCTTTCACTGGATGCTGAATGTTATAACTGGAGAGGAAGGGTATCCGGCGGCAATTTTGATACGAAGTGTTCAATATTTGGAAGCCGAACTCCCAAATATTGAGGGGCCGGGGAGAGTGACGAAGTTTTTTGGGATTGATGGAAAGTTGAACGGAAAATCCGCCTTCGCTCAAGGCTACAGCGAGACAAAGCTCGTCTTGCCCGAGAATGGGTTGTGGTTTGAGGATAGAGGCGATGAATTTTCAATGAAGATAAAGAGAGCGCCGCGTATCGGAGTTGCTTCGGCGGGCAGGGTTTGGAGTAAGAAGCCGTATCGTTTTTTTGTGGACTAAGTAAAACGTAAAATTTAAGGCATGAAGCGCAAAATAAATTTATAACTTGCGTTGCATATTTTCCACGATCGTGGAAAAAGTGCAGCGTTTTTTTATGTTTCTTTTATATTTCTATGTTTATACTCTTATGTTTATATTTACATGTTTGACATGTAAATATAAGAAAAAGCCCGTTAGGAAGACTTTTGATTAAGTATGAAAGAGCCCGCACCTGATGGCACGGGCATTTGGACGAAACAAGAAAAAGCCCGTTAGGAGGGCTTTTGCGCGAGGGGCGCTAGGAGACACACTAGCAACCCCCCGACTAGGGTTGTAAGTCCGGCAAGTTCCAACGCGTCCGCGCGAAATTCGCCGGCGACCAGCATTACGATTGTTGCTACAAGACATATCGTTAGATACATCTTGTTAGTTCCTTTCTTGTTTGACTCTGATTGAGTCACTAGTATCAGTGTCTTGATTTGTTGCCGATTGTCAATGAGGCGTATGTAAAAGAGCCCGTACTGATGGCACGGACCCTTGGACGAAGCGAGGAGGGTTCTTTTACCAACCCTCTCGCTTTTTTATGTATTGAATGACTTTTCCTGCCGAAACGATATCGCCCTTCGCGTAGTAGCGATTGAGGCGATCTAACTCTCCCTCAAGAGACTCTAGACGCGTTTGTCCTCCCTCCCCCTGGCTCCATGATGCTTCCTGGAACCACGGGAGTGGCTTGGGGGGGATGGCATAGACGCTGATGGGGCGGTCCCCGAACACCGAGATGGTGTTCGTGAACGCTCGCAACAGATGCCCCGTGACGGTGACGACCCCTAGCTTGAACCCAGGTCGATGGGTGTTCTCTATCGCCCAGAACGCAAGTTGCAGGGCTTCCGTTCCGGTGTGAGATAAGCCCGCGGGGCGGGGGAGAAGCTCTATCTTCTCATCCGGTACACCGTGGGAGATAAGTTGTTTTTTCCAGCTTATTCCGCCGGAGTATGCACAGGTAACTTCGTCTCCGGAAGGGAAGTATCGTCCTCCCCCGCAGAGGAGGAGACGAGAGGTGCGTCCCTCTCGCACCAAAGTAGCTCCGTGTTCTAAGATCGCAATCTCGTTTTCGGGCGTATGCCCGAACAAGTACACTGCGTCTAGTTTTTTCGGAATCGTGTCGTTGTACACAAGCATTGTAGCTTGTAACAACTCTAACTCGTTCTCATACCAAAGCATTACAGCTCCTCCACCAGGAAAAAACTAGGTGATAGACCGTCAGGTGCCCGATTGACGCTAGCACTTATGAAGCATTTTTCGGATAAAATGTCAATAGTAAGGAGTAGTAAACTAAAAATAAATCCCTTTGACCCCGAAAAGCTTTATATCGGGGCGGGTAGGCTCCCGCCGGACCCTGCCAGTTGATGGATTTTGCGGGCAAGCAGGGTGAGAAATAGAAAATGAAGAAATGAAAAAAATAACAGAAATTAATGTATCACTGTACTAGTACGGTGATACATAAAAATGTAAGTTTTTGCTTTTTGCTATTTTTATACATTTAGTTGAATAAAAAAATGTGTGAGGTTAGAATGACGGTGGAATTCGGTCTTTAACAACGAACGAGAGAGGAAAGGGAATGAGAATGAGATCTCCTTTGCGGGAGGTTGGCGGATTTTTCGCTTTCCTTCTTGTAATGTTGGTTTACGGTGTTTCCTGGCTTTTCCATAAGAAAACCAGAGAAAACAGGACTAATGAGGTTCTCGATCGTCTTTATCAGCTTCTCTAAAGAGGATGGGGGGATAGATGAGTAGGGTGGGAACTTTCTTACGAACTGTGTTGGGGGTTTTCGTGTTCTTTATTCTTTTCCTGTTTATTCTCGTCCTGTCTTCAGTTAGTCTACTGGAGACGGGGATTCGTTCGGCATTTCGGCGCGCCAGAGCCTTTCTGGCGCGTGAGGCGCCGGACGATTCGTAGTGCGGAGGGTTTATCGACCCTCCGCTTTGTATGTGTGGAAGTTTTGGTATTTTTGGTAAATATGTTGTCCTTTAGTTATGTTTAAAAAAATAACTTTATAAAAATATGAAAACAGCGAGACCTGGGTGGTCGCGCTGTTTTTTTGCCTCTCTCTCATTATCAAGGGATTCTTGTTTTCTCCTCCCATTTTAGTAGCCACCTTTCAAGAAGAAAGTATGGCCAAAGGAACGTTACGATGATGCTTACGAGTGTCTCTTTGGTCCAGGGAATGTCCTTTTTCCGGAGCTGAAGCGTTGCTCCAACCCCAGTTAAAAGATAAGAAATCGCCAGGGCTATTAGAATTGCTCTCCAGTTCATCTTCTACACTCCTTCTAAAATAGAAGTATATCACTTTTGTTTATTTTGACTAGATTATTCACTTCGTTCCGGCTTTTGCCCGTTTGTTGACGGACTACGGACGGGCAGGCAGAATGACACTATTATGAAACTATCAATTGGCATTGTGGGGTTGCCGAATGTGGGGAAGTCCACGCTTTTTAATGTTTTAACAAAACAGCAGGTTCTGGCGGCGAATTATCCGTTCGCGACGATTGACCCGAATGTGGGGGTTGTGCCGGTGCCGGACGAACGAGTGGACAGGCTTGCGGAGATGAGCAAGTCCGCGAAGAAGATTCCCGCGGTTGTGGAATTTTATGATATCGCGGGGCTGGTGAAGGGCGCGAATAAGGGCGAGGGATTGGGGAATCAGTTTTTAACCCATATTCGCGAGACGCAGGCGATTTGCATGGTGCTTCGCGTTTTTTCCTCGTCGGATATTATTCACGTGGAGGGCTCCGTGAATCCTTTGCGGGATTTGGAGATTATTGAAACCGAGCTCGCGCTTAAGGATTTGGAGACGGTGGAGAAGCGTCTTTCAAAAATTCTTCGGGACGCGAGGACGGGAAATAAAGAGGCGGTGGAGGAGAAGAATATGTTGGAAAAGATATACGCGCTTCTTGAACGGGGAAGGTTTTTGTCGCATGACTCGGAATTCATATCTCTTATTCACGCGAATAGGCGAATAGTGGAGCAGTTGAATCTTTTAACGGCGAAGGCTCGGATTTTTCTTTTGAACGGAGAGGAAAAGAATGTGAGCGAGGAGCTGAGGGTGGCGATTAAGGAGAGGGGCGGTTCGTACGTGATTGCCGATTTATTTGAACGCGAACTTGAGGAGACGGGCGTTCCCGAACTTATTCAGAAGGCATACGAGACGCTCGGGCTTATCAGTTTTTTTACAACGGGAGAGGATGAGACGAGGG
>MFKK01000038.1 GCA_001781035.1 Candidatus Jorgensenbacteria bacterium RIFCSPLOWO2_01_FULL_45_25b
TGGTATAGTTAAAGATAATGAGACGAAGCATGAGACAGAAGGAAAAAACCTCCTCATACGTCAGGTACTTTGTATTTGGAGTAGAAGACAGCATCGTTTCAACCGCAGGTCTCTTGTCCGGCATCGCGATCGCGGGCATGCCAGGAAAGACAATCCTCCTTACGGGAACTATCCTTATCATTGTTGAGGCCTTCTCAATGGCGATAGGAAGCTTCGTCTCGGAATATTCCGCGGAGGATTATATGAAGCAACGCGCGACAAGATCAGGAGTTCCCATTATTGATGGGGTAATTATGTTCGTATCATATTTTATAGCGGGGTTCATCCCTCTCTTTCCGTACGCGATATTTCCTCTAAACATCGCCTTTACAACTTCAATTATAAGTTCTCTCATCGCGCTTTCCGCGCTCGGATACGCGGAGGGCTGGTTTTCAAAAACATCAAAAATGAAAGGCGCGATAAAAATGAGCCTGATGGCGGGAATAGCGATATTCGTCGGAGTGATGGCGGGGAAACTCCTTGCTTGAACATAAAAGGTCGTATAACAATAAAACCTATGAAGAAAATACACATCATCGCCTTCATCCTTCTCATTGTGGGCGGGCTGAACTGGCTTCTCGTTGGAATAAGCGGTTGGGACATAGGACAACTTTTCGGAGGACAGGAAGAAATAATTTCCAGAATCATATACATACTCGTTGGAATTTCGGCGGTTCTTGAAATTGTGGGACATAAGAAAAATTGTTTGGGATGCGCTGAAATGAAAAAAACGATGTAGGGCGTAAAGAAGGCGAAAAAACGCCCGGGGCGAAACCCGGGTGTTTTGCATAATGAAAGTAGACAAAACAGAGAAACGGATCTGATGAAGAGATTCTTATGAGAACGATAGAAAAATTGTTGATATTCATTATTATTCTCCTTGTGCTTCTCATAGGGCTCGGGTTTTTGGTTGGAAAGACATACGTGGTGGAGGAGAAGGAAGGAAAAAAAGAGATATCGGAAAGAGGGACGCAAAATAGAACAATACAAAAACTTGTTGTAAAAAAAGAAGAAGGAACGCCGTCTCAAAAGCCTCTTCCCAATCCGCCAAACATCATAAAAGGAATCTATCTTACCTCCTGGTCGGGAGGAAGCGAAAGGGTGATAAATCGGGTAATCGCGAAATCAAAGGAATCGGGAGTGAATGCCGTCGTGATGGACATCAAGGACTTCTCGGGGCGTCTCGCGTACAAAAGCGATATTCCCGCGGTTCAAAAATATGGCGCCTATGAAGAAAAGATAAAGGACGTAAACGGCGTAATAAAAAAATTTCACGAGAATAATATCTATGTCATAGCGAGAATCACGGTGTTTCAAGACCCGATATTCTCCAGCGCTCGCCCCGACCTCGCGATTCATGATACGAGAAAAGTATCCTCCTCATCGCCTCCAGGCGTGGAAACGCTCTGGCAGGATAATCATAATCTTTCATGGATTGACCCCGCCTCCGATGAGGCATGGAATTATATATTCGCGATAGCGAAAGACGCGGCGGAAAGAGGATTTGATGAATTAAACTTTGATTATGTTCGCTTTCCTTCGGACGGAAATTTGAACAATTTGCGTTATCTTCACTTTAATGAGCAGATTCCCATGCGAAACGTTTTACGGCGCTTTTTCGCGAATCTAAGACAAACACTTCCGGATACAAAGCTGTCCGCGGACGTATTCGGATATACCGCGATTATGTACGAAAACGATTTAGGCATCGGACAGGTGATTGAAGACGCGTATGAAATGTTTGATTATGTTTCTCCCATGCTATATCCCTCGCACTACGCGACGACATTTTTGGGGCTTGATAACGCGGCAAAGCATCCTTATGAGGTGGTTCAATATACGTTAAACCACGCGAAGAAGCGTCTCGCCGTCATGGCAACCTCAACACGCGAAAGAACGGTCATTCGTCCGTGGCTTCAAGATTTTGACCTAAATGGAGTGCCGTATACCGCCCTCATGGTAAAAAGCGAGATACGGGCGGCGGAAGAAACATTGGGAGAAACTTACGCGGGGTATATGCTTTGGGACCCCGAAAATACCTATACATGGGAAGCGATTGAATAAAAATGAAATATCGCGGCAGTTCAAAAATAAAAACAAAACACGGCATAATTCTCGGCCTTGAAAGATTTCTGAAAAAAATAGAACCATGGCGGGAAATAACGGCGCTGAACCCGGGTCGAATCAAGCCGAGAAAAAAAGGAAGCCCCTTCGCCTTCCGAATCCAGTATCGGACAAAAAGCGGATTGAAAATAATAGCCCGCTCGCAGGGCGTTCAGGAAGTTTTCATCGTTTCCTCGTCGCCCGGCATTGTTGAGGAAAAACTAAAAAGGTATAATAAGACATAATATAAAAACTACGCGTATGTTTGGAAAGAAAGAAGAAAAAAAGAACGGCTCGGTGCTTCCATCAAGAATTGAAGAGGCGCTGGAGGTTCACGCGAATGAAGTCTCCTCATGGAGAATATTTAAAATACTAAGCGAATTTGTAAAAGGATTTGAACTGATTCGCAGATATGACAAGGCGGTAACTTTTTTCGGGTCGGCGCGCTCTCTGCCGGAAGGCGCCGTCTACAAGGAGGCGGAAAAGCTCGCCGTCTCTCTCGCGAAGCAGGGCTACGCGATTATAACGGGAGGAGGTCCGGGAATTATGGAGGCGGCAAACAAAGGCGCGATAGAAGGAGGTGGAAGATCAGTGGGAATCAATATCCAGCTTTCTCAAAGCCAGAGGGTAAATAAGTACGTCCGCGAATCCGAGGCCTTTCACTACTTCTTTACGAGAAAGGTAATGCTTTCTTTCGCTTCCGAACTCTATATCTTTTTCCCGGGAGGATTTGGAACGCTTGATGAATTTTTTGAGATGGCGACTCTTATTCAGACAAAAAAAATTCACCGAGTTCCGATTATTCTCGTAAACAAAGAATACTGGAAACCGCTCTTAGATTGGGTTGAAGAAACGATGTACAGAAAAAATGAGGCAATTGATAGGGAGGATATGAATATTTACCGCCTTGTGGATAACGCGAGCGAAGCGCTGGAACTCATCAAAAAAACAATATGAGAAAAGCGATTGAAGGATTCGCGGGCCAGTTTCGGTACGAGCCGGTGATAGAACAGAAGAAAAATCTAAGGCGCGATAGAAGGAGGTGGAAGATCAGTGGGAATCAATATCCAGCTTTCTCAAAGCCAGAGGGTAAATAAGTACGTCCGCGAATCCGAGGCCTTTCACTACTTCTTTACGAGAAAGGTAATGCTTTCTTTCGCTTCCGAACTCTATATCTTTTTCCCGGGAGGATTTGGAACGCTTGATGAATTTTTTGAGATGGCGACTCTTATTCAGACAAAAAAAATTCACCGAGTTCCGATTATTCTCGTAAACAAAGAATACTGGAAACCGCTCTTAGATTGGGTTGAAGAAACGATGTACAGAAAAAATGAGGCAATTGATAGGGAGGATATGAATATTTACCGCCTTGTGGATAACGCGAGCGAAGCGCTGGAACTCATCAAAAAAACAATATGAGAAAAGCGATTGAAGGATTCGCGGGCCAGTTTCGGTACGAGCCGGTGATAGAACAGAAGAAAAATCTAAAAAAAGCAACCTCCTTTCTCCTCGCGGGTATGGGCGGGTCTCATCTCGCCTCTGAAATTATTCAGGCATGGAATCCCTTATCGCGCATTAAAACATGGAGCGATTATGGTCTGCCCGAAGTGGAGAAGACGTGTCTTGTTATTCTAAGTTCATACTCGGGAAACACGGAAGAGACGATAAGCGCCTACAAGGAAGCGGTAAAAAGGAAGTTAAACAAAGCGGTTATCTCAACGGGAGGGAAGCTGATAGAGTTGGCAAAAAAAGACGGAACGCCGTATATAAAACTTCCGGCAACCGGAATCCAGCCTCGCTCCGCCCTCGGGTTTAGCGTGCGGGCGGTGTTATGCTTGATGGGTGAAGAAAAGGGGTTGAGAGAACTGCGCGCTCTCGGAAAAACCCTGAATCCGAAAAACGATGAGGATGAGGGGAGAAGGCTCGCGGGAGAAACGAAAGGATGCGTGCCGGTCATATATGCCTCAAGAAAAAACAGCGGAATAGCGTACAATTGGAAAATTAAACTCAACGAAACGGGAAAAATTCCGGCGTTTTGCAACGTCCTTCCCGAGCTGAATCATAACGAAATGACGGGCTTTGACCGAAAGCCCTCATCAAAAAAACTTTCGGAAAATTTCTTTTTTCTTCTGTTGAAAGACAAAAAGGATAATCAAAAAATTCAGAAAAGGATGGAGATACTGGAACGCTTGTATAAGGAAAGAGGATTAAAGGTAAAACAAATTCCTTTGCGGGGAAAAAGCGTGTTTGAAAAAATATTCAGCTCTCTTCTTCTTGCCGACTGGATAGCGCTCTACACCGCGGAAGGATACGGCCTTGAGGCGGAGGAGGTGCCGATGGTGGAAGAATTCAAAAAACTCATGGCATAGTAGAAAAAGATAACTTATGATATACTGAAGAAGTAAAAACTAAATATCTTATCAAGAGCGCGGGGAGAGTTCTGGCTTTATGATCCGCCGACAACCTATTCCGGTGAAAACCAAAGAACAAGGTGCCACATCCAGCCTCTTTGAGAGGAAAGATGAATCGGTCGATATCTTCCCCATCAAGGAAGAGTTTTTATTTTCGCCTACAATATCTCGTCGCTTGCGACAAGATTATCATAGAAGGGCGAAAATAATCTCTTTGATCCCGAAAGCTTTCGGAGCTGAGGGGCCGAGCGAGTCCCGCCTCGGCGGGACGACGAGGGGTTACATTGTTTAAAATTATTATTTATTATCTTAATATGTTTCACGACCCAAAAATATACACGGTAGAAAGCGTTACCTCCGGCCACCCGGACAAAGTTTGTGACCAGATTTCAGACGCGATTCTTGATGAGTGCCTTCGGCAAGACGAAAGAAGCAGGGTCGCGGCGGAAGTCTTGGGTTCGCACGGCCTTCTTGTGATTGGAGGAGAGGTTACGACAAACGCGAATATTAATGTTGAGAAAATCGGCAGAGACGTGTATTCGGAAATCGGCTACACAAATCCGATTAGAGTTGTAACTCAAATCGTCAGGCAGTCGCCGGATATCGCGCAAGGCGTAGACCCGGGCGGAGCAGGAGATCAGGGGATTATGTATGGATTCGCTTCCGACGAGACCGAAGAGTTTCTTCCAAAAGGAATCGTCCTCGTTCATAAGCTGACAAAGGGACTGGAGGATTTGCGTAAAAGCGGAAGGCTTCCGTGGCTCATGCCCGATGGCAAGGCGCAGATAACGATTGAAAACGGAAGGGTACGCTCCGTTCTGGTAAGTTGTCAGCACGCCGAAAACGTAACACAGGAAGAAATCAAACGGGAGCTGACGGAAAAATTGATTAAACCGATTATCGGAAATCTTGAAGAAGTGGAAATTCTGGTAAACCCGACGGGAAAATTTGTGCAGGGCGGATTTGAGGCGGACGCGGGCCTCACGGGAAGAAAAATTATGGTGGATTCCTACGGAGGAATGATTCCTCACGGAGGAGGAGCCTTCTCCGGCAAGGACCCGACGAAAGTAGACCGCTCGGCCGCCTACATGACGCGCTTTGTCGCGAAAAACTTGGTAGCAAGCGGGCTTGCGAAAAAGTGCCTCGTCTCCGTCGCCTACGCGATTGGCCGAGCCGAACCTCTAATGGTTGAGGCTCTGAATGAGAAGGGAGAAAGCATAAGAGACGCGATAGAAGGCAAGTTTGACTTCCGTCCCAAGGCGATTATTGAACGTCTTGGTCTGCGAAGACCGATCTACCGCCAAACAGCCTCTTATGGCCACTTTGGAAAGAAGGGTCTCCCGTGGGAAGAAATTATCTAAAATATAGTTTGAAAAAAAGCAACGAAGAAAAGGAAACGGCACCCGAAGCAGGGTGCCGTTTGCGAAACGCGAGAGTCAGTCGCCGAAAAGGGAGCGAGGCTCCCTCACGGCGTCTATCATGGCGCGCCGATAGGCGCGCCGTTCGGGTGCGTCTTTTCCAAGACTACGAACGAAATCTATCTCCTCCTTGACGGACTGGGGAGCGTCAATTTCTTTCCCGGTCCGAACAGACTTAACAATCGCAGAGGCAACAGATCTGCCACCAAGACGAACTTGCTCTACGAGCCTCTCAAAAGGCATCGTTACTCTCCAAGTGTGAAAGATCGGAACAAACCGACTGGGTTACTGGCGAGAAGCGTAAACCAGTTCGGGTTGCGCAAAATATAAAGAAAGAAATAAAAATAGTCAATGTGTTGTATGTGGATAACATATGGTAGCATGTATTCCATTGATGAAAACATAAAACGGGAA